>JAYEPE010000037.1:0-23437 GCA_034723735.1 Campylobacterota bacterium
TTAAAAGAGTATCAAGCTCAGTAAATGTCAAATTTTTTTTAGGTGGCTTTTCTAAAAATCTTTTTAATAATTTATCTTTTTTACTCATATAAAAATAGTACCATTTTTTAGTTACATTGTCAATTTTGTATTCTATTTTAATAAAATCTCTCTAGTGTTTATGCTTTTTATGCCCTTTATGCGCTGCTCTCAACTTTGTTATAAGCCCATCATACTGTTTATCAGATAAAATATTTTGAATTCTATTGATAGTACTTATCTGTGTATCTGATATTTCTCTTTTGACACTCTGAAGAAAATCGATATCTGATGCTAAAGACTCTTTTGTCTTTTTCTCATGCATTACAGCTTCTTTAATAGAGTGCTCAAGCGTCTCAGCCATATCCATCATCGCATGCATTTTTGTTGGAACTGTCGCAAGAATTGCATCAAGTTGCTCTTGTTGCTTATTGCTAATATTAAGCTCCTTGGTACTTGACATCAATATATGCATAGGGTGAGGGAGTTCAACTGCTCCTGCCTTATGTTTTTTAGCACTACTCTTTTTCATTTTTGCAGATGCATAAGATAAGAGGATTTTTCTCTGAGCAGGTTCTAAAATTGCACGTACAGATGCTATACATCTAAGATGCTCTTTGGTGAGGGCAGCTTTTTTGCTAGCAATTGCATCAACAGCGCTCAATTCATCTTCTGCCTTAGCTCCACTCATCATTCTTTGGCTTAAAGCTAGTTCAAGTTTTTTAATCTTTAATGCTGACTCTATAACCTTTGGCATAGTATCAGCTTTGATTTGTTTAATTTTGTCTATCTGCTCTTTTGAGAGTCCGAGCTTAGAGCTTTGTGGATGATGCAGTGTTAGCCCTACTGAAAATGGTAAATTTTTAGAGATTAAGAAATAATCTTTTGGAAACATTTCATGTTTTGCAAATATACCCTTTTCACCAGCCATCTTAGCTAGACCTGCTTTCATATCGCCTATTGGCACATTAGGTGTTGCCATCAAAGCTGTAGAGAGTCCTAGAGCCAAACTTAATGCTATCGTCTTTGTGATTTTCATCTTCATTTTTTCCCTTTTTTTGTTTAAAATTTTGCTTGCGCACCGATAAAATAGTATCTTCCAACGTTAGAACCCATTATGTCATCAACACTCTCCTCTAGTATATTATTAACTCCCCCATAAAAGCCCACTCTCTTGTTCAACTCATAGCGAAGTGTCATATCTACAAGAGTATGCTCATTTGTAACTGAATCACTTCGAGTTTCTGATGGTGTCCCTTGGTCTATAAGTTTTTGATAATGTTGCTTGCCTATGTATCTCGCTACTGCATCGAGTGAAAGAGCAGATGTTAGAGCATATTGCGCACTTAATGAAATAGTACGTTCAGGGTTAAAAGGCAACTCTTTAGCAGTCTCTTCATCTTCTGTCTGTAGCTCTGTCCAAAAAATTCCTCCATAAAGATTCTCTAAAAAGTCATAGCCTAGGCTAAGTTCTAAACCTTGGGTGTGCGCATTAGAGACATTTTCAAAGGTATAGGCTTGAACTTTTTCTCCTCCTAGCGTTACTGTTTTTAGAAATTGCGTAATAGTATCGCTAATTTGATTGTAAAATAGTGCTACATCATAATGAAACTTACTATCTCGTCCTGTAAGTCCAATTTCAAAGGCATTGGTAGATTCTGGTTTCAGATCATATCCAGCTGGATCTGCACCTAATTGAAAGCCATTTGGTGTCTGCTTGAAGATATACATCTCTCTAATATCGGGAGTGCGATACCCTTGTGCAAAATTTGCTCTAAGTCTTGCTAAAGAGTTAAAACTATACACCCCTCCAAGACGAAAAGTTGGCTTATTTTCTGCATTGCTAATGGCATCATAACGTGCACCAGCGATAAGATAAAGTGCCTCAGTAGCATCCCACTCATCTTGAATATAAGCAGATTGATAATCAACTGCCTTTTCACTCATTCCAGAAGTTTTATCAAAAACACTTGATTCACGAATCTCATCTCTATACTCAATACCAAAACTTGTAAAATGCTCATCATGAGGCAGCCATGAGGCTGAAAGCTCTGCGACCTTTAGGTCAACGTTGGCATTCATACCGTTATGAGCAGAATCGTCTAAAGAGCTAAAGCCCATATCTTTATACTCTGCAGCCATAGTTTTATTGCGTTTTTCATAATAAGAACGATACACTCGTGCCTTTACATGTAAACTATCACTAGCTCTGTATTCAAGATCTAAAGAGGTGTCAAAACGCATATTTGTATCTTCTGAGAGTACAGGAACATTATAAGCTGGAAGCTTATTTCCCATCGCCTTGTAGCCCGTAGGGTGAAAATACCCTATATAACTTCCCTCACGGCTCTCATCAAGATAGTTTATATCCAAACCAACTACTAGCGCATCAGTGAAATCATAAGTGAAACGCCCACCAAGTGTCACAATCTTACTCTCTTCTCGGTAGCTCACGCCAACATCATTATAATAATCTTGCAAGGGAGTGTTCTCTGTTACTGGGTGTTTAGAAGGCTTGACTTTGCATGCAGGGGCGGTACAGCCTAAAGGAAGATAAACATCTGCATCTTCATCTTGATAATAAGGGCTTGTAGAGGTAAAGTTCATATAGATACTACTCCCAAGCTTGCCTGAGCGACCTTGATAACTCATATTAATATTAAAATTCTCAGCTTCACCCTCTTGATTTGAGCCATAACGTGTAGCGATATTTACTTCATCTTTATCACTTGGACGTTTTGTGATAATATTAATAACACCACCCACCGCATCTGAACCATAAAGCGAACTCATAGGCCCTTTTACAATCTCTATACGCTCAATAATAGAAGCAGGGATACGGTCCAAATCATAAGGATTTGCGACTTCACCCGCTAAACGGCGACCATCAAGAAGAAAAAGTGTACCATTAGCACCCATACCACGGATAGAGATAGAAGATTTTGATTTTGCACTTGCACTTGGAAATGTTCCATACTGCACGGTAATTCCAGGAGTTCTCTCGATAATCTCTTTAAGATTTTCTGCGCCCATTGCTTCAATCTGTTTTTGAGTAATTATCTCAACTGAAGCAGCTACCCCGTCAATACTTTTAGCATTTTTTGTTGCAATATGTACGATTTCAATGCTACCAAGATTCTCAACAGCATGAAGAGAGCTAAGAGATAAAATAAGAGCTAGAGAAAGTTTTTTTTTACAAAGAGTCATATTTTAACTTGTAAACATTTTTCAACAACACCGTTTGCCATATTTTGATTTAAATCTTTATGGCGCATATTTAATACTCTTAAAATTGAGCATCTCATCTGTTTATTAGTTCCGTAACCTGATTTTTTAATGAGAGTGTCAACTTCACCCTTGAGTTCTAATGCAGACATTTTCAATCCTTTTTGATAATAGATATCAAAATTATAAGGAAGTTAAACTGAGACAGAGATTAAATTGATAGTAGTTATCATTATTAATAAGTAAAATTTGATTTCTATGTGTTAAAGAGAGCGAAAATCGCTCTCTTTGCTAAATATTTAAACTTCCAATCTCTCTATCTATCATAAAAAGACCACGACCCTCAAGACCAATAATTTCAATCTTATCTAAGATACTTTTAAATAGCTTCTCTTCTTCATGCTGTTCTGCAACATACCACTGTAAAAAGTTAAAAGTCGAGTAATCTTTTTCAGACAATGCGACATCAACAAGCTCATTAATCTGTGAAGTAATCATCTTTTCATGAGCATAGGTCTGTGTAAAAATCTCTTTTATACTTTCAAACTCTGTATCAGGTTTTTCTATGATATCTATAATCGCTAAAGCACCTGTATCTTGAATATAATCAAATATTTTTTGCATATGAGACATCTCTTCTGCCGCGTGTGCTCTTAAAAATTTCGCTGAACCATTCAGACCTCTATAATCGCACCAAGCACTCATTTGTAAGTATAAATTTGATGAGAAAAACTCTAGTGTCACCTGTGTATTTAATTTTGTTAGTAAATTTTCGCTTAACATTATATTTCCTCTATTTTAGGTATCCGCTCTTTTAAGAGATACTGTTTGTGTATTTTATTTATGACAATGAGCCATCCTAGCTTATTAAAAAAATTAATATGGCGCGCTACCGTAGGATAACTCGCAGCCTTAGGCATGTTTTCATTCAATTTTCGTGTTAAAATCTCAATATTTAGCGGAGAACTTTGCATATACAGCATCTTAAGAACCCGCTCACGTTGGTCTGAGTAACGAAGTTTATTGTTCCTCAAATGGGTATAAAGTTGTTCTCTAAATACCTTTAGATCATCACGATTTTTCGGATCAATTTGCAACATTTCTCTACTTTATTAAATGCTCATAGCGTTTATCTGTAAGCAGTTTTAAAAATGCTTCAATCCCCGCTATCTTAGAGTCTGTTAACTCTTTTGTAGCTTGCAAAACTTCATGATTTATTGTGGAATTATTGTCATTATCGACCCAAGCTTTTCCAGTTTCTGGGTTAATAGGATGATTTCCCTGTCCAGCCATATGATCATAAAACTCTAAAACCGTTTTTAACTCCTTAAAGACCCCATTATTCATATATGGCCCTGTTACAGCAATATTTCTAAGTGTTGGCACCTTTGTTTTTCCTAGATGTAATCTCCAGTTTGCATCACTCTCTTTAACTGTACCGCCAAGTCCTGAAAAAGTTGCGTTAGCATCTTGAAGACCAAGAGCAGCTCTTGCGTCCATTGCCTCTGTATTTCTAGGTGTTGCAATATTTTCATACTCATAGTTTGTAAAAGTCTCTTGTGCTCCTTCTGTTTGTGAATTTAAAGTATGGCAAGTTGCGCAGTTTGTATTTGCTTGCGAAAAGAAAAGTGAATACCCTAAGTCTTCCTTGCTAGTCATGGTATATTCACCTTTTTTAAAGCGGTCATATTTACTATCAAAAGGAGCAAATTCATCTGTTTTTTCAAATTTAGCTATAGATTCTGCCATTGCCTCATACGAAGCATCTATATCATCAAAGATATTGTTGCCATAAAGCGTTTGAAAATCTTTTACATACTGCTCATTTTCTTTGATACGCTCTACAACACTCGTCTCGTCGGGCATCATCATCTCGGCACCATCAAGAGGGGGTCCCATTGCTTGGATTTTCAAAGAGTCTGCTCGCCCATCGTGGAATTGCCCACCGCTATAATTACCATCTTTCATCTGGTGAAAATCTGGAGCAAATTGTGCATATGATGCGGTTGGGGCATTACGACCACCTAAGGAGATATCATCATCACCCACAGAAAATGCTCCATGGATAAAAACACCTTGATCTACTCCCTCATCACTAAATCTTGCATCTACAAATCCATGCTCAGGATTATGGCAAGTTGCACATGATGTTTTACGTGTTAATGATAAGTTATTATCAAAAAATAGACGCTTCCCTAAATCCTCTTTAGTAACAACTGTTTCATCATTACTGCTATCACTACCACACCCTCCTAAAAGAAGTGCTGCGGCTATTAAGCTTATTACATGTAAATTCATCTCATTCTCCTAAAAAATAAATCCAGCAGCTAAAGTAAAGGCACTTTCATCTGCTAACTTGGAATTACTGGCATAATCTTTAATCGCAAAATCAGCTTTAATAGTGACCTTAGGATCAGGAAAATATGCTAAACCAAAACTGTACTGATAGAAACGGTTATTATCAGGATATGAGCTCTCGCCTGAAGCATCCATATCAAGTCGCTCTATATCATACACACCATAGAGCTGATGAGTGCTACTGAAGCTATGCAAAATATCATAGGCGAGTGTTAGATACTGCCCATTGACATCGCTTGGCACGCCTAGTTCATCAACATCACCACCCAAAGCCCCCATAACTGCTAAGGCTCGAATATCAAAACCATGATTTTTATAAGTTGCATGGATTTCTGCCATTGTTATAGTGATAGAGGCATCCCCACTATGTCCTGTTGGTGTCCCCGGCTTACTCTCTTCAAGAATTGAAGAGTTTCCATAATAAGCTGAAGCACCTATATCTATGCCATCGCCAAAAGCATATTGTCCACGTGCAACGAAAGAGAGGTCATCAGTAAATTGTCTTGCACCAAGACGACCTTGTTGTACAAATCGTCCTTCAATAAATCCTCCTGCATCAGGTGAGGTAACAATACCTCCATAATACTCAAAGTCATCAATTTTTCCGTGCATCAAAGCACCGTTTGTATGCCAAGTTGACGGGATAATAAAAGTTTCAACCATAGGACGATCAGTTGTTAGATAAGCTACAGGTTCATGATTAAGATTGATAAGACCCATAGGCACCAAAAGATGCCCTACACGTAAAGCATAAGCACTATCAAAAAGAAAATCAAGATATGAAAATTCTACAATGGCGTATTTATAGTTTTTGCTATTATCAGAGCGTGCTCCACCATCTTCAAATTCAATTTCTGTATTCATAACAATCCAGTCATTAAATTTAAAACCGATATAAGGAACAAAACGGACAATATTGTATTCACCTTTTTTACGGGTTTCATTTGCACTATCGCTGGAATAATTTTTAAAATTTGTATATTTTTTGTATTTATACTCTCCATAACCACCGATAGAGACATCCCCTTTTGAATGATATACCTTAGAAGCAGCAGCTCCCATAGAGCTAAACTCCTCATAATTATCAAGAGGTGCAAATATGGAATCCTTTAGACTGCTCACCTCTTCGAGTAAAATATCACCTTGTTCTTCATTATCAGCTTTCATTGTAGCCATCTCTTTTTTTAGGCTCTCTATCTGTAGTTGTAGCTCTTCATTAGAAGAAGCTAAAGCCAATGTGCTGACACAAGTCAGCAGTATTAATGTTTTCTTCATATCTTAACTCCTTTTGTAAATGGTTCAAACAGTAGATGTAAAATTGAGCTGTGTTTAGGCGCTTCATTTATGCCAAAATCAAGCTCTTTAACATCGCTTACATGTAAGGTTCCAAATAGATTATCCCAAATCGATAAGGCACCTCCAAAGTTTGTATGCACACTTTTTTTTGCGTGATGAAGCTGGTGCATATAGGGTGAGAGTAAGTATTTTTCTAAAGTGTCTCCAAATCGAATTGGTACATGAGAGTGTCGTAAATTTGCCCCTGCCAATGCAAAAATAAGGACAAAAATATTCACACCAATGATCTCTATCAATCCTATTCTTGCGCCGAAAAAATAGATAAAGACCCCAGTAACCACACCTGCACTCAAGGCGTAACGCAATCCAAAAAGAAAATTCTCTACAGGATGAACACGATAAAATGTGATAGGATTAAGTACCTCAGCACTATGATGGACTCTATGAAATCTCCAAAGAAAAGGTACTAGATGCATAAGACGGTGGAGCCAATAGCGGCTAAAATCACTCACTATAAAAAGTGTAAGCGAAAAAGTAATCAAAATCGATTCTCTACTCCAATCAAGTGCACTTGTATAGCCAAAAAGCTCTTCTAAACCAAGTGCACAAAACAGTGCCACCTCTTTAGAGCTTAGCAAAAGTGGAATAATGACTAAGACTTTGATAATTGAAACAACTACAAAATAGCCATAATCTACCCTCGCTGATTTATGCCACCAAATATCAGATGAAAATATCTTTTTCTCTCTATGAAAATAGAGATACCCTAAGGCTATAAACAAAGATGACAAGAGATAGAGCCAAAATACTCTCTGATGTGTATTGAAAAAATACTCAATTCCTAGTAAATCCATCTCTTAATCTCCATCTGCTTCTATAATGTCTTGCTGAAAATTAAGTGCTGCGATGAGTGCGCTGTAGCTTGTTTGCAGAGAATTAATCGTATTATAAAGTTCTCTTGTTTGTGTAGAATCTGGACTGTTTTCTATAGGGGAGCTAAAGGCTCTTACCTGTGTGAGTGCATCATTAATAAGAGCTGTTGTAGCCTGTGCCTCACCAGAAGCTGCATTATTTGAAGCAATCTCTTCTAAACCCTCTTGCATCATCTCTAATTGCGCACTAAGTATCATATCCATCCCCTTAAGAGATCGAATACTTTTGTAATACTCAAAACGCTCTGCATCGGGATTATTAAGATATTTTTGTGTGTATCCAGCAGGGTCGCCAATGCGCCACTCTTTAAGTTTGTAAGCACTATCAATAAGCTGATTTATCATAATTCCTACTGAATCCTCACCTGCTGAGACAAAGGCAAGCGAATTGCTATAAAACTCAGAAATAAAATAGCTTTTGTTTGCAAGGTGTTCTATCATAATCACTGCAGCATCAGCTCTTCTTTGAGTCATATTAAGATCTAAGCCCTCTTGATGCCCATAGAGCGTATATTCTAACGCTGTTATACTTTTGGTTGAATTTTGAAAAAGTAAATCTTTGAGTGGAAATTTAGAGGTATAAATCCCATCTAATTTTGCATATAAATCCCCTTTTCCTATATGAAAATAATCAATCTGTGCAGGCAAGTCAATCATAATATCATCATATTTTTTAGCTACATAGAGCGCTTCAACTTTTTTCCACGCTTCAAAAAATGCACTCGAAGTATTTTGTGCATTTTGCAATTCATTGGTATTTTGAGCAGTTGATAATTGTGTTATTGCCTCTTTAGCACTTAAGGCACGAGAAAGCTGAGTAGCACTATTTTTTATCAAAACTTCTCTGTTTATCTGCTCTAGTAATGCTCTTGTTGTAGTAGCATCGCCACCACCGCCTAGTCCTTCACCATCATAAGCGTTATCATCTATACATCCCAAAAAGGAAAAAAGTATAAATATGCTTAAAAGTATATTTTTCATCTAAATTGTCTCCAAATAATGTAGTAGTAATTCTCTTTTAGATTTGCTTAATGCTTTAAAAGCTTCTTTGGATTTCTCTGCCTCGCCGCCATGCCAAAGAATAGCCTCTTCAATACTACGTGCACGGCCATCATGTAGATAGTTAGCTTCACCACTCACTTTTTTATACAGACCAATTCCCCATAAAGGTGGTGTTCTCCACTCATTAGCAGTAGCTAAAAAGTTAGGATGTCCATCTGATAAGTCATCTCCCATATCATGAAGTAAAAAATCAGAATACGGTTGAATTTTTACCCCCTCGGCAGTCTTAAATGATGGAGTATGGCAAGCCTTACATGTAAGCTGTGCAAAAAGTTCTTCTGCCTCTTTTTTTTTCTCAAACTTACGAGGAAGTGGCACTTTGAGATGTGTCAAATAATAGTTAATTGCATCAAGTCTGCTATCGGGCATATCAAAATCGTGATAGCCTTTGGGTGCCTCGTTACACTCTTTTTGACTTGGCATACAGTTCTCTTTTGGAAAAACTGAGCTGGTAAGTCCCATATCATTACTTGCGGCATTGGCAGATTGAAATCGCACGCTAGGAGAGCCTGCTTTCCAAGTAAAAAGCCCTAACTTTTTTGTCTCACTATTGGGTGTGTAAATCCAGTTTGCTTTTCCTGAAATGCCATCTTTATCTGTATCATTGATATCCTCATTTGCCAAAATATCAGCTTGAGGAATCTGCTCTATAAGACCTAATCCAATAAGCGCTAAAGCGATATGAGGTGCGATAGCAGTATCTTTATGTAATTTGCCATAATTTAAATCATCAATACGATATGATGGCACTCTTAGCGAATAGACTTCACCATCACTATATTTGCCTTCTGCCTCTTCATAGCTGACTTTTGGAGTCCCCTCAAAAGGAACCTCATGATTTCCATTTACACTCAGCTGTCCTCCGTAAGTAGGCTCTGGACAAAAAGGCATTTTCATCTTAAAGATGTTATTAAGATTTCCAGGAATTGAAAGTCGAAAAACTAAATCTCTTTTAACATCTCCCTTTTCATCTACTGCAACACCTGCCCCATTTCCAGGGTGACAATTCATACATGTATTTGCTGAAAAAAGAGGTCCCAATCCATCTCTAGCTGTTGTAGCTGAGGGTGCTTCTACCCAAGGAATTCTAAAAAAACTTTTACCACGAACAAACTCATCCATCTCTTCATTACTCATACCATCATAAGGGTAGGTAAGTGCCATTTTACAACTACCTGAACTGAAATATTTTAATGGGATTGCACTTGTAGGGTTTGAAGTTTTTTGCGTATCACTACAACCTACAAGCAAAAAGCTTGTAAGTGTCATTGCTATAAGAGAGTTATTTATCATAACCAGGAGTTTCGTCTGGGTCTGTTACATTTGAAGAATCTAAATCAATTCCAAAATCAGCTGCTACAGCAACCATTTTATCGCCTAAGGCACGTAACTTATTTTTAGTTTCAATGATATTTGCTTTCATATCAGTATCTGTACCATCAGCATTAGAACGCACTTGCCAATCAAAGTGAGTTTTATTGTTTGAAGCATGTGTGCCCTCAGCAGTATCACTGATACTCTTTGTTCTTATTACTAGCTCAGCTACAATAGGCTGAATTCCTGCCTTTGTTGTTGGCTGGATAAGTTGATCCATACTTTTTCCGCCCAAAGAAGTACCTGCTGGATATTCATTTTTCATTACATTTACAAAACCTCTGTAGTTTAGAAAAATATCACGGTGAGTTTGATCAGAAAAACAAGAGTGCTCATCCTCTTCTGAAGGGTCAAGGACAGCAATGGCGATACGCTCATTTGCAAGCTCTGATTTCATCATAGTACCCATGCCCGAAAAAATATTTGTAAGTGCCGCGTCTGTTGTTAAGTTATCACCTGCATCACTGCCTTTGAGCTCTCCCAAAAATGCTGCTCTATAACGACCAGTATTCCCATTCACACCATCTGCCCACGCTGAAGCTATTACCTTTAAATCCGCAATAAGCTTATCAACAGATGCAACAAGATAATCCTTACGACGATCTGCATTTGCAGCTGTTGTGTAGTCAGTCAAAGGACGATTTCCCGCAACTGTTGGACCATGAGTAATATCATCTACAATCATTCCATTATCATAATCTTGATCTTGCCCCCAAAGTAAAAACTCTGTTGCATGGTATCCTGTAGCTACATTAGCATCACCACCATTTTCATTTAATGCAGTGATAGTAGCAACAGTAATATCTGTTACATCAACAGCATCACCACCATGAGGAGTAAACTCACCAGTTGAATTGATGATATTTTTACCTGATGTCTTTGCGCTATATGAAGCATCTGTTACATAATCAATCATACCTTCATCAAGTGGCCAGGCATTGATTTGTCCTTCTAGTGCGCCATATGCAGTTTCTATCCAGCCATCCTCAGAATCAACAGGACCATTACTAAGACGGAAAATTTCACTCATAGAGTATTTTTCACGAGCAGTAATCCATGCTGCTTTTGCTGTGTCCATTTTTGCTTGTGTTGGGTTTGCTACAAAGGCATCTACTGCTACTTTTAAGCTCTCCGCACCATCAACTGCATCGTTATAAGACATTTTTGCAACTTTTGCATAACCTCTTAAAAATATAGCTTTATCTGCATCTGAAACGTACGAGCCAGAAGGTGTTGGTGTCTCTGAATCACTACTGCTACTACTATTACAACCTGTTAAACCTAATCCTAGTGTCATTGCAGCTGCAAGAGAAACTGAGCTTATTATTTTATGGGATATTTTCATTGTCTATCCACTCCTTTATTGATAATTGTTATCGAAATAATATTTGATTTATTCTTAAAGTATAATTATATTGATAATCATTATTAATATAGGTTTAATTTTTTCCAAGGATTGTTATTGTAATTACAATTTTTATTTTAACTTAAGTTTAGGTATATTATGATTTTAATAATAATTATCATCTTTTAAAAAGAGAGCTCAATGAATAAAATTCTTATACTAACCGTCTTGCTTACTTCACTTCATGCGGATTTACTTATCAACCCCTATGATGCCATCAAAGCAACTTATGGAGATGATGTTAGCGTTGTTAAAAAAAACATCATGCTCAAAGGCTATCAAGCGAAGACAATTTCAAAAAAGACCAAGGTGAAACTAAAAACAAAGATTTACCGTAGTTTTATAGTCTCTAAAAATGACAAAACTATTGCTCATGCGATTATAATGGTGAATAAAATACGCACTAAAAATGCTGTTGTTTTATATATGATTGACATAAATGACACTTTGCGTAGTGTTGAAATCATCGCCTTTAATGAACCTCCAGAATTTATGCCTAATGATAAATGGCTAACACAGTTTGATGAAAAAACTTCACAAGATACACTCAGACTACAAAGAGATATAAGCACTATCACAGGCGCAACTCTTTCAGCACGTTCACTCACTCAAAATGCTCGTTTAGCTCTTGGTATAGTTGAGATTGTATTTTGAAGTTTACACTTCTTAAAGACCTGCGTCGTGACCCGCTTATGCGGCCTGTTTTGACAGGTTTTCTTCTCTTTTTAATGCTTTTTATCACAAGTGACCTTGCGCAAAAAAGAGAACAAATAGGCTTACATGTAAGCTCTGCAAGTGGGGTTATCTATGGAGATGAAGAGAGCTATATTGACCCTATCTCTACAGTTTCACTCTTAGAAATACTCCATAGTGATCTGTTTATGGTGATGATGACACTGCTTACACTCAGCGCTATTTATATACGTCTATCACCTTATGAAAAATTAACAAAGATACTTTTACATGCTGTAATGCTATCTGCAATCTTATCTTTTATTTTACTTCTAATGGCACACTATTTTCAGAGTATTTTTCTCATCTTATGGCTTATATCTTTGTGGTCATGGCATATTTTAGCTTTTTGTATGAGTGTAGAATCTCTCTATAGGCTTTATAGTTCGTGAAAAGTAACTACCGTTTAGCAATTAGCTATTTTGCTCTTTTTACACTCCTGCTTATACTGAGTGGTCTTTGGATATTTATATTAAAAAGTGGTCTGACATTTCAAGGGATTGAGGAGTATTATGCCCCTAAAAGTTATAAGGGTATCTTAGAAATAGCCCAACCTCATCTTCTTGCTATAGGGATTTTTATCATGGTCAATAGCCATTTTTTTCTTTTTTCAAAAAAGGAGAAAAAAAAGGCAATCTTATTAAGCAACTCACTCTATATTTCTGCCCTCATCTTGATACTAAGCCCTCTGCTTATAAATGAAGAGAGTTATTTTTTTGTTTTTATAAAATTATTATCAACACTTATGTTTATACTTTTAGTCTTACATGTAAGCATAAAATTATCTTTTCTCACTCTTAAAAAATAGAATTTTTATAAAAGAGTCTATATTTTTGCTAACTATTTTCTCCTTTTTCGATGTATAAATAAAGCATCTAAAAATTTAAGTGCTTTTTCTCTTGGCATTACCGAAGCAGCTGTTGCATAAGCATCTAAATCAGCACTGCTTGTGTAAGAAACTAAGGTGATTGAAGCAAAACTTTTTGCAGGGCGTTTGTCTTTTGGATTGATAAGATGATGATTTTTCTTCTCTTTTACAAAGCGGCGATAGTTTCCACTTGTTGAGATAGCGAGTCCAGACTTAAGACTTCTAAAACCTCCAATGATACCCTCAGCAAAAGGATTTTGAATTTCAATACTGCAATTATCAATACAACGTATATCACCACTTAAAGCAATAAGACCTTTTTTTACATCTGAAGCTAAATATAATTTGTAAACCTCATCCACTCCAAAACCTTTCCCCATACCTCCTAAGTCAACTTTAAATCCAGCAGAGAGATTTGCTTCATTTTTGTCAAAAGAGAGTCCATCAAAAGAGATCTTACTCAAATCTAACTCATAAAAAGATGGCACTTTTTCATCTTCACCGAAGGAGTAGGCATCTTTAGTAATAGCACCAATCATAATATTAAAGTAGCCATCACTACGTTTATAGTAATTTTTTGAGAGTTCTAAAGCCTTATAGATGTCTTCATTGAGTCTTACATGTAAGCTGTTATTGAGCTGATATACAAGTGCTTTTTTATCATAAGAAGAGAGTGATTTTTCAATCTCTTTTAAACGCTCGAAGCTTGTTTGAAGTATCTCTTTTTGAAAATTTGGGGCGGAGAGTTTAGCAATAGTTCCCATGCTAAGCCTAGAGCGCACAAGCATATTTTGAGATGCAGACAAACTTATGCAAAAAGAGAGCAACATAAGAGTGGAGATAAACTTTTTTCGCATTATCTCTTAACCTTTTATTCCATCAGCTCTAGAGGTAAGTAAAAATTTAAAAAACACTTTGATATATATTATAAACGGGATTGTCCAGATAATTGCTGAGTATAAATACAACTCACTCATATACTCTTCAAAAAATCCAATCAATCCACGCATTAATGTTGCTAGTATTATCAATCCTACCATCAAATGTGTATAGATATTTGATGTAAGATGTCGTCCTGTATGAATCCATCCTATAATAATCATAATCATTAAATATGCTAAACCAATACCACCACTTGTAATAAAATGTCTAAAGTGATTAATGGCATAAATATCATTATTTAAAATATCCCAACCCATCAAGGCGTACCCAGCACCTAGCATTATAAAAATAGGAGCAAGATACCAAATATAAGGCTGATTTAAAATATTTTTATCTTTTAAAATATAATCACTTGTGATAGCTAAAATAGCAGATCCACTTGCAAGACCTATCCAGCCAAGCGCACTGTTATCAGGATATAAAAACTCAACAATGGTAAAAATAGCTACCGTAAAAACAGCAAGATTTGTTAATGGAGGTCTCGCAATATAGATATCATCAATCTCTTTATCTTCCATTAGTTCATTGACTGCTTCCATATTGACACGTCTCATTGCAAGTAAAATAAGCATCACTATCGCACCCAAAGCTACTTTTAATATGCTCATAGAATCCGTAGCTGTAAAGCCCATTTTTGAAGCAAAAAACCAAATTTCAATACCAAAAATCACTACAAGAATATAACCCAAACTCGCATGACGTTGGAGTTTGTCTAAGACAACATCTTTTGCAAACCAGATAAGCCATCCAAGCATAGAGAGATTTAAAATAGCAGCGACATAGAGCCCCGTGATATCTATAAACCAAAAACTAAGCCGTCCTGCTATCCATAATATCATAATATATTTGAGTCTTTTACCGATAAAAGGAACCATTCCTGGGAAAAGTTCTGGAAGTCCTGTGGTTAAAAATGCCATAACCCCAGCGGTTAGAATTCCAAATAACATCTCATAAACATGCCAAGTAAGGATATCTTGCATAAAAGGTATATTAAGAACTCCAGCCCAAACTAAGCCCCATAAAAGCATTGAGATAATCATGTAGGGAGCTAAAAGTAAAAAAATAGGGCGAAACCCATAGGCTAAATAGGCAGGTACATTTTTTTCATCAGGATAATAGAGATAATGATTTGTTGCGTGCAATTTCTCGTTCATTATTTTAGCTCCAGTTCAAAGGTATCAATAATCTCTTCATCTTGTAATATTTTGGCACTTTCACCATATACATACTTATCATCTCTCTCATTTTGAGGCAAATCATAGGTGAATTTTTTCACAATATGACCAGGGTCTGCTTTTAAAAGCAAAATCTCATCGCTGAGTCGTATGGCTTCCATTAGGTCATGAGTAATAAAAAGAATACTTATCTCTTTATTGGCAATCATCTCGATAAGCACTGTTTGTAACTCTTTTTTCAAGCCAATATCAAGAGCTGAAAATGGCTCATCAAGGAAAAGAAGGGCAGGTTCCACCACTAAGGCTCTTGCAAAACTTACTCTCTGTTTCATTCCGCCACTTAAATCTTTAGGAAATTTATCAAAATCTTCCTCTTCCAAGCCAAAGCGTAGTGCAATTTTTTGAGATTTTTGAATGGCATCAGTTTTACAGACCCCTTTAGCTAAGAGTCCAAGAGCGATATTGTCTATAACATTTTTCCAAGGAAGCAGTCGCCCCTCTTGAAAAGCAAAAGAGCTACTTTCAAAGGTATTAACCACACTACCTTCTTCTACATCAAGCAAGTCCGCGCAAAGATGTAAAAGTGTTGTTTTTCCTCCGCCACTTGGTCCAACGATAGAGAGAATTTCACCCTTTGTAAGTCTGAAATTGATATCTCTTAAAATTTCTGTAAAACCAAAATGGTGGTGAAGGTTTTTAACTTCTAATCTCTCCATAGCTCAACCTCTTTTTTAATCGGCTCTAAAATAATATACTCAATAAACATCAACGAGCCAATCATAATAACAACTAAGGCTAGTGCAGTCGGTGTATCTAACTGACTTCTAGCTACTGCTAAACTTGCACCCATGCCATCACTAGTAGCGAGCAGTTCAGCCATAATAACAATCTTCCAAGCCATCCCTAAACCACTTACCCACGCAGGGAAAATATACGAGAAGATATGTGGAAAGTAGATATCCATAAACTTCATATGCCATGGTAATTTAAAGCTATCTGCCATCTCTTTTAAATCACCATCAAGGGTACGAGTCCCTTGCAGTGCTCCCACAAAAATGATAGGAAAGGAAGCAACTATAACCGTAAATATAACAGTCTCATCTCCCATCCCAAACCAAATCATCGCTAGTACAATCCAAGCAATTGGAGGCATACCAACCAAGATAGTAACTATCGGTCGGCTCATCATGGAAGCCGTGGCAAAAAATCCAGCGATAAGTCCTAAAATAGAGCCAAAAAGCAAAGAGAGCCCAAAGCCTACAGAAGCACGATAAAGTGTTACATGTATCTCAGCCCAAACATTTTCATCGTCTAGCATTAGTGAGAGTGCCTTAAAGGTTTCAAGAGGTGAGGGGAGTACTAAATCACCATAGATTTGATTGCCAACATCCCAAAAAGCGATAAACAAGAAAATAGAAGCAATCGCACCCCATCCACTCCACAAATAGGCGGGAAAATCTTTAAGAATTTTAAGAGCAAATTTCACTTACTTACCTTTATAGTAAAAAGCATCATCAGGAATTTTCCCACCTATACTTTTTGGCTTATTATTTTTTAAAACTCCGAGAAAGTGATTTAAATCCTCTTTGGCATCTTGAGCATTCACATCAAGAAGTTGCACATACTCTATGCTATCAGCTACCGCATCAGCATTAAGCATAGCGATATGTTTTTCTACAAGAATACCAGCCTCTTTTGGATGCGCCTTATACCACTTAAGTGACTTGGCATACTCTTGGTTAAATCTTTTGATAAGGTAGTCATCTTTTTTTCCAATAACAGCCATACCAGCTTGAGGAATCTTTCCTTCAATTTTGAAAACTTCTCCCCACTCTTTTTGTAAATCACTGCTTCGATACAGATCAGGAGCAATAAGTTTCAATGGAAAAGAGTCTGTTTTTCGTAGAGCCATAGAGATAGCAGGTTCGGCTAAAAGCGCATGATCGACGCGTCTTAAAATAAGCATCTGCATCGCATCTATCGGTGAGCCTACATATTTTAAATCAAAATCTTTTTTGGGATTGAGACCTTGCTTCTTGATAATCTCTTCAAAGACAATATCAGGCATATCCGCACGAAATGGCATAGCAATCTCACAGCCTTTGAAATCTGCTAATGTTTTTTTACTTTTATCACGAGTAATCATTCCTAAAACACCCCAAACCGATACATTGAGCAGTTGTAAATCAACCCCTTTGTTGTAAAGATTTACAGCTACATTGGTAGGAATGGCAATAAAATCAGCATTACCTCTAAGCGTCAAAGCGCGTAACTCATCAGGACTTTTCCACATAATAAACTCTACATTATCTACAACATCACTCAGAGCCTTCGTCTCTATCATATGTAAAAGTGGATGAGATACCGAAGCCATTGGCCCACTTAATGTCAGTTTGTCTATTTTGCTAAATTCTGCTGAATTAAGTAATAATATACTTGATAGTACAGCAAGTAAAATCTTTTTCATATAATTCCTTTTGTAATAATAATCATTTTCAATAAGGAAGTTTAACGCAGTGATACTTAATTGTATCTAAATACTGATATTAATTATCATTTTTGTTTATATAAAGTAAAAAGATGTAATTTTTTCCTTAGAAAAAAAGGGTATAATCGCGATTACTAATATCTATACATGTAATGGAATATAATGCTTGATTTTGCTAAATTTACTACCTATTCAAAACCTGGACCACGCTACACGAGTTATCCTACTGCCTTAGAGTTTAGTGATGCTTTTGCCTATGATACTTATATCAACAAGATAGAAAATCAGGATAAAAAACGTCCACTTTCACTCTATTTTCATCTTCCTTTTTGTCGAAATGCTTGTTATTTTTGTGGTTGTAATGTTGTTTTTACCTCTAAAGAGGAGAAAATGTTACGCTATATTGACTATCTTAAGCGTGAGATGGAGATTTTAGTTCAGCATGTTGATACTTCACGTCAGGTTATACAGATGCACTTTGGTGGCGGAACGCCGACATTTTTTACCGCGGAGCAACTCGATACCATTATTAGTGCGATTAAAGCTCACTTTAAAAACTTTGCTAAATATGCAGAGATTAGCTGTGAAATTGATCCTCGACATATTGATGAAGATCAGATGAAAGTATTGAGCAAGGCTGGATTTAATCGTGTGAGTTTTGGAATCCAAGATTTTAATGAAAAAGTACAGCTTGCTGTTCACCGAGTTCAGCCTTATGATATCACTAAAAAAGCGATGGACTTAGCACGTAAATATAATATGATTAGTGTGAATGTAGATCTTATTTATGGGCTTCCTCATCAGAGTCTCGAAACATTTAAAGAGACATTAGAGCAGGTGATTACACTTGATCCTAACCGTTTTGCTGTTTTTAATTATGCTCATGTTCCATGGCTTAAAAAAACAATGCGTAAGATTGATGAGACGACCTTGCCTCGTCCTGATGTTAAACTTCAAATTATGCAATATACGATTGAGTTTATGGAGTCGCATGGTTATAAAATGATTGGTATGGATCATTTTGCTAAACCTAATGATGAACTTTTTAAGGCGATAAAAAAAGGAGAGCTTCATCGTAACTTCCAAGGCTATACAACGAAGGGTGGTGCTGATTTAATTGGTATTGGACTGACTTCTATCGGTGAGGGTGCGGCTGATTATTATGCACAAAATTTTAAAACGATGCATGAGTATGAAGCGGCTATTGATGCAGGTAAGCTTCCATTTGAGCGTGGTGTAGAGTTGAATGAGGATGATAAAATACGCCAATTTGTTATTATGGAATTGATGAGTAACTTTAAACTTGATATCAGACGTTTTGAGAAAAAGTTTGAGATTGACTTTAAAGAGTATTTTGCAGATGCTATTGAAGCTTTAATACCTTTTGTTGAAGATGGATTGATTGATATGGATGAGAAACATATTACATGTAAGCCAACGGGAACACTCCTTATTCGTAATATTTCTATGCCTTTTGATGCTTATATGGGTAAGCATGCAATGAGTAAAAAAACTTTTTCTAAAACGGTTTGATACATGAGTAAAAGAGTGGAAGATATTTTTAATTTTTCTGAAATTTCAGATGACTGTGTGAAGTGTGGAAAATGTATTCCTGTCTGTACAATTCACAATGTAAATGCCGATGAAGTAACATCCCCACGTGGATTTATTGATCTTTTAGGGGCGTATCAGCGTGGTGATTTAGAACTTGACAAGACTGCTAAAGATATTTTCGAGAGTTGTTTTTTATGTACTGCATGTGTTGAAGTCTGCCCTAAAGACTTGCCGACAGATATGATAATTGAGCAAGTTCGTGTAGATATCGCCGATAAATTTGGATTGGCTTTTTTCAAAAAAGCCTTCTTCTATCTTTTGCGTCACCGTTTCACTATGGATATGCTTTTTAAACTCGGTTATGTTTTTCAGACTTGTGGTTTTAAAATCAAAGCAGAACAAAACTCTATGCAACCTCGTTTCAACTTACCACTAATCAAAAAAGATCGTCTTTTACCAAGTATGGGCAAAACCTCTTTTTTAAATAGCTATCCTGAAGAGACTTCTAATGGTGGCAGACGTAAGGTAGCAATTTTTATAGGATGTTTGGGTAATTATAACTATACCGATACAGGTAAGGCTCTGATGAGTATTTTAGAGCACCTTGAAATTGATGTTATGATTCCTAAAGATCAGTTATGTTGTGGAGCACCTGCGTATTTTACGGGAGATAGCGCAACTGTGGATCATAATGCTAAGAAAAATATTCGTTATTTTGAGAGCTTTATTGATGAGGTTGATGCTATTATTATTCCTGAAGCTACATGTAGTGCTATGATTAAAATTGATTATGAGCATTTCTTTCATGATCAGATAGAGTGGCAAACACGGGCAAAACTCTTAAAAGATAAAATTTTTATGGCAACAGAGTGGTTAGAAAAAGAGACGCATCTCAATGAACTTCTTGCTTCAAAAAAACGACAAGATTTAAAAATCACCTATCATGATGCTTGTCATGCTAAAAAAATGCAAGGGATTCACCAAGAACCTCGAAATTTGATTCAAAAGAGCTATGTATTAAAAGAGATGAGTGACTCTAATAGCTGTTGTGGCTTTGGTGGGGTAACGATGCAGACAGAGAAATTTCATTTTGCACAAGCTGTTGGAAAACCTAAGGCAGCTATGATTAGAAATACAGGAGCAGAGGTGGTTTCAGCAGAATGTTCTGCTTGTCGTATGCAGATTACCAACTCCCTTCATGAAGCTGATGTTAATGTTGTTTTTAAAAATCCTATAGAACTTATTGCGGATGCATTAGAGGAGAAATGATGCGAATTATTAGCTTGTTGCTTATTGCAATAGCACTTTTATATGCAGAGATAAAGGTACAAAAAATTAAGACAAAAAAACTTGATGAAGCTTCGGGACTTCTTGTAAGCAAAAAATATCCTGATGTCATCTGGAGTCATAATGATTCGGGTGATAAACCAAGACTGTATGCCCTTGATGCCAAAACTCTTAAACTTATTAAAAAAATCAAAGTTAAAAAAGCTAATCATATTGATTGGGAAGATATGACGTATCATCGTGGTAATATTGTTATTGGTGATTTTGGTAATAACAAAAATAAAAGAGATGATTTAACTCTCTATACGATTGAGGAGCCTAACCCTTATAAAGATAAAAAAGTTAAGATTATTGCTAAGCAGAAGTTTATATTTTCAGATCAAAAAAAATCACGACTAAAACGTAAAAACTTTGATTGTGAAGCGATGTTTTCATTTAATAATGAACTTTTTCTCTTAACAAAGCATCGCGCAGACAGCAATACAACACTCTATCAACTCAAAGGAGATCTTGCTCAAAAACTTTTACAATACTCTTTGGATGATAGAGTAACTTCAGCAGATAGTGATGGTAAGAAGCTTGTTATTTTAACACGAAGATCACTCTATCTTTTGGAGCCAAGAGTAGAAGATGCTATTATTTTTGATGTGCCTATGAAACGTATTGAATTGGATGATGCAGGTCAGATTGAGGGTGTAGCACTTGATGGAGAGAGAGTACACGTCGTTAGTGAAGAAGGTAATTTATATACCTTACATGTAAAGGATTTTAAATGAGAATAAATATGACAATGACAAGTATCTTATTGACTTGTGTTTCGGCAGTAGTTTTTACAGCGTGTGGTGGCTCATCTTCAGGAGGTACGCCAGCTCCCAAATGGTATCAACCTACAAAAGATACTACATGGCAGTGGCAACTGCAACCTAGAGATGATGAAGAGACGGTAAATATCACTTATGATGTTGATCTTTATGATATTGATCTTTTTAATACTCCTCAAAGTATTATTGATCAACTTCATAAAGATGGAAGAAAAGTCATCTGTTATATTTCAGCAGGTACCAAAGAAAACAATCGTCCTGATTCGGATGATTTTCCTGAAGAAGCGATAGGCAATTCACTAGAGAATTGGGATGAGTGGTGGGTAGATATTCGTAATGAAGAGATTAGAGATATTATGACTGCACGAATGGATTTAGCTGTAGAAAAAAACTGCGATGGCATTGAACCTGATAATATTGATGCCTATACGAATGATCCTGGTTTTGATTTTACGGCAGAAGATCAACTAGAGTATAATACTTTCTTAGCTGATGAAGCACATAAAAGAGGTCTCTCTATTGGACTAAAAAATGATCTTAATCAGATTAAGCAATTAGTAGATTCTTTTGATTTTGTTATTAATGAACAGTGCTATCAATATGATGAATGTGATCTTTTAATGCCATTTATTGAAGCCAATAAACCTGTCTTCAATGCCGAATATGATGATAAATATCATGATGAGGATAAGTTCGAAAAACTTTGTAAAGATGCGCGAGAGAGAGGATTTCAAACACTATTTTTACCTAATGATTTAGATGATTCATTTCGCTTTACATGTAACCCATAATATAGGCAGATAATGGAATTTTGGAATGATATTTATAATCAATTTGATCCTGTAGCGGTTAATATATTTGGCTTGTCAATTCATTGGTATGGATTGATGTATGTTTTAGCGCTTTTAACCGCGCTGTATGTGGGAAAGTGGATTGCAAGCTATGATCAAGAAGATGTAACTCAAAAACAGCTTGATGACTATTTTATTTATGTCGAGATTGGTGTTATCTTAGGGGCACGTATTGGTTATATTGTTTTTTATGATCCTAATGCAATAGACTATTTGATGGCACCATGGCAAATTTTTAATCCCTTTTCAAATGGTGAGTTTGTAGGGATTCGTGGCATGAGTTTTCATGGTGCAGTGATTGGATTTTTTGTCGGCTCTTTTACCTATTATTTTGTCTCAAAAGCACCAATATGGCGAATTTTAGATATCGCCGTGATAGCAGTTCCTGTAGGCTACGTTTTTGGACGCATTGGAAATTTTCTTAATCAAGAACTTGTTGGACGTGTGACAGACTCCTCTCTTGGTATCTATGTTGATGGTATTTTGCGTCATCCTTCGCAACTTTATGAGGCTTTACTTGAGGGTGTTGTCGTTTTTATAGTACTTTTTATCTACCGAAAACATAAAAATTATGAGGGTGAGCTTATCTTAGTATATGGGTTTATGTATGGAGCGATGCGTTTTCTTGCAGAGTTCTGGCGTGAACCTGATCCCCAGCTTGGATTTATCTGTTGTGGATGGATGACTAAGGGACAAGAACTTAGCTCTTACATGATGATAGGTTCTGCTATCCTCTTAATTTACTTTTATAAAAAAACGAAACTTATTAAAAAGAGTTCTTGATGCTAATTTTTAATTTTATGTTACCTAATTGAGAAATATGTATTGAATTCCCCCCCCCAATTGTATATATAAAAGTATTTTTAATAATAAGTTCAATATAATTAATCAAGTTATATTTTAAAGGTAAATAATGTTTTTTAATGATACATCAAAACTCGAAGCAGATTTAAAATCACAAAACAATGAGATAGATAATCTCAAACGAGAGATAGAAAGTTTAACTCAAAAAAACAGAGAGTTAGAAAATCAAGCAAGATATGCAGATA
>JAYEPE010000038.1:0-5511 GCA_034723735.1 Campylobacterota bacterium
GAGATAGGCTTAGAGAGTCTTGCAGTATCTAAGGGGTATAAATAATCAAGAGATAAAAAAGAGATAAAAATAGCAATAAGAGAAGAGAGACTATATTTTATTATGCTGCCCCCTGATTTTTCTCCCATACTCTTATACTTTTTAGCATTTCGCGCTTATATATTCAAATTTACTGATATTTTTCTTCTCTTTATCAAAGTTGATACCTACTAAAAATATATCTTTATTTTCACGTAGATACTTGTTTTGGTACTCTTTATCTTTGATTTGTTGCAGAGCATCATCTTCACCAACTTTAAACTCTACTATATAGATAAAGTTATTTAGTTTTAAAGTTAAGTCAATTCTCCCTCTGTTTGTCACATCTTCGCCTATTATATTTATACCTAAGCTTTGAAAATATACATATATAACAGAGGCGTAATAGCCCTCATAGTTTTGTATATCATTATTTACAAAGTTATTATATGGAATAGATTCAAACATAGCATATAAAGATGTCTCTAGCTCATCTAATTTGCCATCTTCTAAGGCATCGTATATTTTATCTTGATGCTGTAACTTCTCAATTTTTTGATTTGTTAAAAAGTCTATAACTATATCATTAAAAGATGATTTTACCTCTTCGTTTGGAAGTTTTAGTTTATAAGAGATTCTATCTCTTTTATCTATATCCATACTCTCAATAGTTAAATACCCTGCTTGATAGAGTATAACTTCTAAATCAATATTATCTATATCAAAACTATCTAGTAGTTTTTCACCAACAACAAGATTTGCAAGTTTAGGTAAGAAGTAGTTGCTCTTTTCTATAAGTTTTATAAGAAAAGTAGGTGTGCCTGTAGAGAACCAATAGTTTTTAAATAAAAAATCTTTAGATATAAAAAGCAATATATCAAAGGGATTATAAACATCATCTTTTAAGAAGTTATATCCGTTGTACCACCTTCTTACTTTCTCTAAATCTATATCGGTAGTTTCGTTTTTAAGATATGGTAAAAAGCTTGTCTCTACATCTTCTTGAGTATATCCACATATATTTCCATATCGTTTATCTAAACTTATATCATCAAGCATATTCAGTCCACTAAATATAGAAGACTTACTAAACTTACTTACACCTGTAAGCATTACAAATTTTAAGTATTGGTCACTTCCTTTTAAAATACTATATAAACTTTTGATGATCTCTCTATTTTCTCTCGCTACTTCCATTTGGTCAAGGTTATCTAATATAGCTTTATCATATTCATCTACAAGTACTACTACTTTTTGCTTATATTTTTTATATATATTTTCTATTAAAGTTTTTAAACATATTCCAAAGTTATCTGTATCTTCACACTCTACATTAAGTCTTTGTTGGTTTGACTTTAGCATTGATAGTATATTTATCTTTAAACTATCTCCACTTCTTAAATCACCATTAAAATCTATTTTTATAACAGGATATGTAGTATCCCAATCCCACTTATCATAGATATCTAAACCTTTAAAGAGTTCTTTATCTCCTTGAAATATCTCTTGAACTGTATCCATAAAAAGTGACTTACCAAATCTTCTAGGACGGCTTAAAAATACATATTTATGATTTTTTAGTAGATTTAAAGCTATATTTGTTTTATCTATATAGAGATAATTTTCTTCTATTATATCTTTAAATGTTTGTATCCCTATTGGTAGTTTTTTTAGTTTCATTGTTTTGTCCTATGCTTTGTAGATTTTATTGTAGCATAATGCAAGAGCTATACAAGTGAATTTTTTATATACTACATACATGATTATAAGAAAAAAACTTGAAAACGACTTTGAATATTTAGAAATTAGCAATAAAAGTGCTTCAGTAAAAATTGCCCTGCAAGGTGCGCATATTTTTCACTACGCCCATCACAATAAAGAGCCGATATTATGGCTGAGTGAAGTAAGTGATTTTAAAATTGCAAAAGCGATACGTGGTGGTGTTCCACTATGCTGGCCTTGGTTTGGGATGTCCAAAGACCCAAAGCTCCCCCAACACGGCTTTGCACGAACAAGTATGTTTGAGTTTAGCTCAAGCCAAGAGATAGATGAATATACAAGTGAAGTTATTTTAATATTAAAACACTCAAAAAGCTCTCTTGCACTCTGGCCACATCAATTTGAGCTTGCCTTACATGTAAGAGTTTCAGACACTTTAAAAATGGAGCTCAAAACTACTAACCTTGGTGATAAGGCCTTTGAAATAACACAAGCACTCCATAGCTATTTTCAAGTTTCTCATATTTCAAATGTCCATATCGAGGGTTTAGATAAGAGTAATTATTATGATGCTTTAACACAAGAAGAGTGCATTCAAAATGGAGATATTCGATTTTATGAAGAAGTTGATCGTATCTACCATGGATTGAGCAAGCCTATTGTTCTGATTGATAAGAAGCGTCACATTAGAGTTAAAAATACACATTCATCTTCAGCTATCATCTGGAACCCTTGGATAGAAAAATGTGCTCGTATGAGTGCTATGAATGATGATGCGTATCTTACAATGCTCTGCATAGAGTCTGCTAACGCACTTAATGACTCAAAGCGTATTGAACCGAATCATTCACATACACTTCAAGCAATAATTTCAATAACAGAAGTATAAATCTATGAGAATCTTTACTTTACAATCTTCAGCTGGTGGTTTTTTGGATGAGGGCTTGAAGCATTTCAATAAAACTTTTGATGATTGGTGTGTTCAATTTGATAATTTTGAAGATGCAACAACTATTGCTAACACCCTCAGTAGTAATGTGGAAGTTGTTGAGATTACACCGCTAAGCTATCCCAAATACTTTTTTTATAATCTTCAGGGAAATATCCATGCAACGAGAAAACTTGAAGGTAAAATTATCTGTATAGTAGAGCCATTTATGGGCTCTAACTTTCGTATAGCTGTTTGTGATTTAGAGACAAAACAAGTTAATTTGACGCAAACTCGTTATAAAAGCGTATTAAGTGTCGAAGGTACTTTTGCAAACTTTACGGTTTGAGATTATCATTTCATTAAATAATAGGCATCATAAGCCAAACGCAAAACACCAATGGCATAATTTGATGAATTATTATAGGTCATAATTTTTTTGGCATATTGACGTAAGTATTCTAGGTCATTATCTCCACAAGCAAAGCAGTTGTACTTTTTGCCTGTTTTTTTACTCTTAGAATAGACAAAAGAGCTATTTTTATAAGTAAAATCGTACTCATACCAATCCTCTTCAACAGTTTTCATTTCAGGGATCTTTTTCCAATCTATGAGTTCTTTAAAACCTGCTACCTTGTTTAAAAATCTACTTGCAGACATAATAGCATCTTTCATGTCTGTTAAGTCCCCTACTTCTTTTTTATAGCCTTCTATATAGATAAAATTATTTGGCATAAACTGAGGAATTCCTACTGCTCCTGCGTAAGAGCTAGGGAAGTTACATGCAAGAGGTTTATAGTCTTTTTTATAACAGTATGAGATGATAGAAACCATATTAGATTTACCCATATTTAGAAGCCATTTATCACGAGGCGATTTAACCTTTGTCTTTAAAACTAGAGTATTAAAAACACTAAAAGCATCATATTTTGGCTTAATAATACCAAGACGTGTCTCTTTCATCAATATAGCAGCAACTACCTCTCTATTGACCTTATACTTGCTTTCAGCGCTATTATAAACTTCTTCATATTTATTAATATGAGATACAATTTGAGGTACGTATTTGACTAAGTTATTATTTGCTCGTTTCTCATTGGCATGATGAACTTTAATCTGCTTGGGTTGAAAAAGATTAAAGCTTTTCATATCTAATGTTTTAGTTTTTTGTGAGAGTAAAAATGTATTAGCATACTCTAAAGAGACCCCTTTTTTAACAAGCCGATTACATATCTCTTCATAGTTACTGTTTTTAAAATTACAGTTAGTATATTTAGCAGATAGAAGTGTTGTAATTGTCACTAAAAATAGTAGCTTAATCATCAAGTTCCTTATTTAAATTTTCTAGTCTTTGTGGTGTTCCGATATCATACCACTTTCTTACATGTAAGGCTCCACTAATCTTATTTTTTAAGATTGCTTTACGCAATAGTGGCGCTAAGGCTTGCCTACCATAAGTCTCATTTTCAAAGAACTTTCGATTGTAATAGCCAATACCACAAAAGGTATATTTGCTAGCACCATCATTAAGAACTCGACTATTTTCAAGTGCAAAATCGCCATTGCTATTATGCTCAGGATTGGGTACTAAAATAAGATGCGCCAAATCATCACCCAAATCAAAATTAGCATCAAATTCATAATCAGACCAAACATCCCCATTAACAACTAAAAAAGTCTCTTCACCCAAAAGAGGCAAGGCTTTTATAATGCCACCAGCACTCTCTAAAGCTCCTTCATCTTGTTCATCAGAATATATCAGTCTTACATTCCATTGTGAGCCATCACCCAAAGCCTTGGGTATCATCTTTGCTAGATGTGCAATATTGATAATAATCTCTTTAAAACCTGCTTTAGAGAGCTTTTCAATATGCCAGACAATCAAGGGTTTGTTCTTTACATGTAAGAGTGGTTTAGGAAGTGTATCACTAAGAGGTCTCATCCGCTCCCCTCTTCCTGCTGCTAAAATCATTGCCTTCATTTATAATTTCACTCCTTAATATCTCATCTCTTTAAGCTCTTTTTCTATAGCTTGTGCATGAGGAAAAAAGTCATATAATAAGGCATAAAAATGACGAGAATGGTTCATATGCTTTAAATGGCAAAGCTCATGAGCAATAATATAGCTTCTTTGTATCTTCGTGAGTTTCATAAGCGCTGTACTAAGAGTAATAACACCATCTGTATTGCAATTACCCCATTGACGTTTCATTTTTCTAAAGCGTAACTCTTTTGGAAATAGACCTATCTGTTGACTTAACTCTTTTGCATGTAAAGGTAACTCTTCACGTGAACGTTGCAGATAAAAACGGTTATAACAGCGCTCAAGTGAACTCTCATTCTTTACTTGTAAGCGTTCACACATCTGAGCGAGTTGGGTACATTGAGATAAGGCAATACACTCTCCATCTAAAATAAGAGTCTCACCTAATACCGCTTGCAAAGAGACTTTAGAAGCTATCTCTAACTGCTTTGCTTTAATCCAATCAAGCCTATTATGTAAGAGTGCCTTGATTCTAAAAGCGAGCTTCATAGGCGTTTTAAGTCGTACTGCCCCTTTAGAATCAATACTAATATAGCTGTTTTTATTTCTAGGCTTATACTCTACACCAACCTCTATGCCCTCTATCTCAAAATACTTCATTGCATACTTACATGTAAGGCAGAGGGTCAATACCACCTGCTAGAGCAAAACCTTTGAGGCGTAAACGACAACTATCACAAATACCACAAGCAATATCTTCATTCTTGTAACAACTCCATGTCAAATGAAGAGGAACATCATGTTCAAAAGCCTCTTTGACAATCTGCTCTTTTTTGAGGCTAACCAAGGGCATAGCAATTGT
>JAYEPE010000039.1:0-5498 GCA_034723735.1 Campylobacterota bacterium
CATGGTGCTATTGAGGGAAAAACTCAAAGTAAAGATGTGAATTATTATAGTCTTGATATGATTATAGCCATTGGTTTTAGAGTGCGATCATCTACTGGTACAAAGTTTAGAATATGGGCAAAAGATAGACTTAAAGAGTATATCGCTAAAGGTTTTGTTCTAAATGATGATAGATTTAAAGATGGTAACTCTATGGGTTATTTTGATGAGCTTCAACAACGACTTAGAGAGATACGAATATCTGAAAAGTTCTTTTACCAAAAAATCAAAGATATCTATATGACAAGTATAGACTATGATGCAAAAGATGAAAAAACAGTAGCATTTTTTAAACTTGTACAAAACAAACTATTATGGGCTATATCTTCACAAACAGCAGCCGAGCTTGTGCATAGTCGTGTAGATATAAGCAAACCTCTTTTGGGGATGAGTTCATTTGACAAAGAAGGCAAGAATATCACAAAAAAAGATGTGAGTATCGCTAAAAACTATCTAAGTGAAGAGGAGATAAAACTTTTGGGTCTTTTAGTAGAGCAGTATTTGGCATTTGCCCAAACTATGGCGATGCAACAAACCCCAATGTATATGAAAGATTGGGCTTTGCGGCTTGATATGGTTATCTCTATGAATGGTAGAGAGCTACTGAATCATGCAGGAAAAGTTAGCCATGAGAATGCAAAAGAAAAAAGTGAACAAGCGTATTTGAGATATAAAGAAAACCAAAAACAACTACAACAAAAGCAGAGTTTAAAAGAGTTAGAAGAAGATATAAAGAGGTTAAAATAATATATTTAAGAGTATATAAATAGTAAAAATGATATTATTATTCACCTTATAGGTGAAGAAGAGGTATGTAATTGGAAGTTAGGTTTAAAACAAAAAAACTACAGAAACAATATGAAAGCTCAAAAGATGCTCTGAAAGTTTATGGCAAGGATGTTGCAAAAAAATATATTCAAAGAGTAAATATATTAAAAAGTGCCAAATCTTTTGATGACCTATATAAAATTCCACAACTGAAATTTCACCCATTGTCAGGAAATAGAAAAGGAGAGTTTGCAATAAACCTTACAGGTTTTTATAGGCTTATTATCATCAATGAAGGTGACAGATTCGATATAGCAAAAATAGAGGAGGTGAGCAAGCATTATGGAGACTAATATTTATCAATCAGATTTGGCTATTCACGCAGGTGAATTTTTGGAAGAGACGATTGAAGAACTTGGGATGAGTCAAGCAGAACTAGCAAATAGACTAGGAAGACCTACTCAAACTATAAATGAGATAATAAAAGGAAAAAAAAGTATTACGCCAACTACCGCTCTTGAACTTGAAGATGTTTTAGGAGTACCTTCTCATGTGTGGATAGGATTAGAGAGTGAGTATCAAATAGTTATAGCGAGACAAGAAGAGCTACGACAGATGGAGGAAGAGACTAAACTTGTACCAAATTTCCCTTATTTAGATTTAGTTAAGTTAGATTTTGTAAGAGCAACAAGAAAAGCTGTAGAAAAAGTTGATGAGTTAAAAAGGTTTTTTAATGTAGCAAAGCTAGTGCAAATACAACAGGTAAGAGCTTATCAACCTGCATTTAGGGTTTCTAATCATGGGGATGTTTCTCATGAAGCGATTGCTACATGGATACAAGCATCAAGAATAAAAGCTAAAAAGATTGAGACTAAACAGTTTGATAAAAGAATGTTAAAAGAAAAACTAGAGTCATTAAAAAGTTTAATGAACTTAGATCATATCAATGAATCTATCAATGAATTACAAAAGATTTTAAATAGTTGTGGTGTAGCACTGGTATTACTTCCTCATTTTAAAAAGACAAAAATACATGGTGCAACTTTTTGGTTAGATAATGACAAAGCAGTGATTGCTATGACATTAAGAGGTGGATTTAGTGATATATTTTGGTTTAGTTTTTTTCATGAAGTAGGACATATCTTACTACATCCAAAAAGGGAAGTTTTTTTAGAAGATGGCTATAGCGATACAAAACTACAAAAACAAGAAGATGAGGCTGATAAATTTGCTAATGAAATTTTAATAAATCAAAAAGAGTATGAAAAATTTATATCTAAAAATGATTTCTCAAAAAGTGGTGTCTTGATTTTTTCCAAATACCTTGAAGTAAAACCTTCTGTTGTAGTTGGTCGTTTAATGCATGATAAATATATTGAATTTAACAATTATCAACTATCATCTTTAAGAGATAGATACAAATGGAAATAACATTATGAGAAGTCAAACAGATGAATTAGCACTAGAACAAAGTATTGAAAAAGCACTTACAGGTACAACTACTGAAGAGCTAAAGGGTGGAGTAGGTGAACCAATGCCTATCTATGGTGCAAAAAAAGATTTTTATGTAGGTCTCAATAGTGATTTTAACAAAGCGTATGCCATAGATGAAAAACGATTTTGGCACTTTTTGGAATCAACGCAAGAAGAAGAACTAGATAAATTAAAAAGAGATCCACAATATAAGCTAAAAATCATCCAAAGATTAGATAGGATGATAAAAAAATATGGGATTTTAAAACTACTTCGTAAAGGTCTAGCTGTAGATGATGCTCATTTTACTTTGATGTATGTAGCTCCACTAGCAACGAGCGGTAAAGCTATCAAAGAGAGATTTGAAGCAAATGAGTTTAGTGTAACTAGACAAGTGACATATTCAAAAATCAATCCTCTTCAAGAGATAGATATGGTTATCTTCATAAATGGTCTTCCCATCATAACTATGGAGCTTAAAAACCAATGGACTGGACAAAATGCTAAAGTACATGGACAGAAGCAATACAGAGAGGATAGAGACACTACTCAACCACTTTTAAACTTTTCTAGATGTATAGTTCACTTTGCAGTAGATACTGATGAAGCATATATGACTACAAAATTAGATGGAGCTAAAACATTTTTCTTGCCATTTAATAAAGGTGATAATCATGGTAAAGGAAACCCAGTAAATTCTAATGGACACAAAACAGCCTATATATGGAAAGAGGTATTTACTAAAGATTCTCTTGCTGGACTTATACAACATTTTGTAAGGCTTGACGGTAAAGATGGTGATGCACTATCAAAAAGAACACTATACTTCCCAAGATATCATCAGCTTGATGTAGTAAGAAAGATAATAGATGATGCGAGTGAAAATGGAGTTGGTAAAACTTATCTGATACAACACAGTGCAGGTAGTGGGAAATCAAATTCTATCACATGGAGTGCATATCAACTTATAGAAGCTTATCCCAATACTGAAAATGTAAATGGAAGTAAAGGGATTGACTATCCACTATTTGATAGTGTAATTGTAGTAACAGATAGGAAGATACTTGATAAACAGCTGAGAGATAATATAAAAAGCTTTAGCGAAATAAAAAATATAATGGCACCAGCTTATAGCTCAAATGAATTAAAGACAAGTCTTGAAAATGGTAAAAAAATCATTATCACTACTATTCAAAAGTTTCCTTTTATAGTAGATGGTATAGCAGATCTTAGTGATAAAAGATTTGCTGTAATCATTGATGAAGCACACTCAAGCCAGAGTGGTTCAGCTCATGGCAAAATGAATGAAGCAATGGGTAAGAAGTCATTAAATAGAAACGAGTTTGAGGAAGAATTGGATGCTCAAGATATGGTCTTAGAGATTATGAAGAGTAGAAAAATGAAAGGAAATGCTTCATACCTTGCTTTTACCGCAACTCCTAAAAATAATACACTTGAAAAATTTGGAACAAAACAAGATGATGGAACGTATAAGCCATTTCATTTATACTCTATGAAACAAGCTATTGAAGAGGGATTTATCCTAGATGTATTATCAAACTATACAACATATAAAAGCTACTATGAGATAGAGAAAACAATAGAAGAGAGTCCACTTTTTGATACAAAGAAAGCACAAAAAGCATTGAGAAGTAAAGTAGAGAAAGACCCCTCTACAATAGCTACAAAATCTGATATTATGCTTGATCATTTTATTAACAATGTAGTCAAGACTAAAAAGTTAAAAGCTAAAGCCAAAGGTATGGTTGTAACATCAAATATTGAAACAGCTATTTTTTACCATCAGGCTATAGTTAAAAAGCTAGAAGAACTTGGAAATCCTTTTAAAGCTGTTATTGCTTTTTCTGGTAAAAAAGAGATAAAAGGGATTGAATATACAGAAGATAGTATCAATAACTTTGCATCAAAAGATATAGCCCAAAAACTTGATAGCGATGAGTACAGATTGCTAGTCGTTGCCAATAAGTTTTTAACAGGATTTGACCAACCAAAACTTTGTGCTATGTACATAGATAAGAAACTACAAGGAGTACTGGCGGTACAGGCTTTATCGAGATTAAATCGTTCTGCACCAAAGTATGGTAAGAAAACAGAAGATTTATTTATATTAGATTTTTATAATAAAGTGGAAGATATAAAAACTTCGTTTGATCCATTCTACACTTCGACAACACTTAGTGAAGAAACAGATATAAATGTACTACATGAGTTAAAAGACAATCTTGATGATTTAGGTGTATATGAGCAAAATAAAGTGGATGAGTTCTTTGAAAAATACTTTAAAGGTGTAGATGCAAGTGAACTCTCACCCATAATTGATACAGCTGCTGCAAGATTTAATAGTGAACTAGAACTAGATGACGATGAAAAGCCTGATTATAAAATCAAAGCTAAACAGTTTGTGAAGATTTATGGACAAATGAGTTCTATAATGCCGTATGAAATAGTAGCTTGGGAAAAGCTATTTTGGTTCTTAAAGTTTTTAATTCCAAAACTAATCATCAAAGATAAAGATAAAGATGCACTAGATGAACTTTTAAATTCTGTAGATTTATCAACTTATGGTTTAGAAAGAGTAAAACTTGGAGCTAAAATAGGACTTGATGATAGTGATACAGAGGTAGATCCTCAAAACCCTAATCCTAGAGGTTCACATGGATCAGAAGAAGAGAAAGATCCACTAGATGATATTATTAAAACATTTAACGAAAGATGGTTTCATGGTTGGGAGGCAACTCCTGAAGATCAAAGAATTAAGTTCATACACTTAATGGAGAAAGTAAAAACACATGATGATTATAAATCTAAGTATGCAGATAATAAAGATGAGCATACTAGAAGATTAGCTCTTGAAAAAATGGTTGCTGAAATTATGAATAAAGAGAGAAGAAAAGAATTAGATCTCTATAAGCTATTTGCAGGAGATGAAGCATTTAGAGTTGGGATGTTGGATAGTTTTGAGAGAGCTTTGAAGGTCGGTTAATGGAGTATTTGGTTTTAGCAATTATCGCAGTATGGATTATAGAGTGGTTGAGGGGTAAAAAATAACTTTACAATCCATCTAGTCAGGGGGGAGTGTAAAAAATTCTGTGTCAATTAGATAAAATATTGAATACAGAAGGATTAATATATGAAGATGGAAATAGATGTTGCAGAATTTGCTACACAACTTAAAGCAGGTAAAGGCATCGGTGGTA
>JAYEPE010000040.1:0-23236 GCA_034723735.1 Campylobacterota bacterium
GAATACTATTAATCCACAACGTGGTGATAAGACGACACACTTTGAATTTACAATCGGACAGAGGTTTTAACTATGAAAATGATATTTTTAACAACATTAATGTTTTTGTCTATGACTTTTTTTATTTCAGGATGCGATATTGGAGAGAATACAGATTCCAATATAACAATGTCATTACGTGTTTCAGCCCTTACATATATAAAAGAAAATAATGAAACAAACGATACTGAAGTTACAATCAATAATACTACGAAAGGCTATTATATTACTTTAGGACGTTATGATTTTTATGATAAAAATATTACTGGTGAACGTAAAATTGTAAATGGACTTTATATTGATTCTGATAATAATTGTAGTAGTTATGGTATTGTTATTGATGAAAATACAACAGCTCCAATTATGAAAGCTCCTGATAAAAACAGCTCAAATAGTAATTTTGCCTATATTAATATTAATCCTTTTACTACACTTCTTGTAGATTCTGGTGACTCCAAAGAGACGCTCCAGACACGTTTTCCTACGGCTACGCAAGTTGACCCTGATTTTAATTTTGATACAGTAAGTGCACGTTTTGATTCCGATTTTAATGATACACGTCTCGTAGAAGAAATTTGTGAAGCACTTAATGAGGTGATACTCCTTCAACCTTAAAAGCTTCTCCCGTCTTATAAAAATACTCCAAAAGGCTTAGTAATGTCTCAACCTAAAATAAACTATCTTAGTGATTATAAACCCAGTGCTTTTGCAATTATAAAATGTGATTTGATTTTTGATATCTTTGATACACACACTCTTGTTACTAATACTATGCAGATGCAGTGTGAATTTGATAATAAAACATTGATTTTAAATGGTGAACATCTGAAGCTTGAAAGTCTTACATGTAATGCTAAGAGATTGGAAGATTATGAGTTAAGCGATACTTACTTATCTATAAATAATTTACCTAAAATCTTCACCTTGGAAATTGTTACAAGAATTTATCCTCATAATAATACCGAGCTTGAAGGTCTGTATCATTCAGCTGATATGTTCTGTACGCAAAATGAGCCTGAGGGATTTCGCCGTATTACCTATTTTTTAGATCGTCCTGATGTGATGAGTGTTTTTACAACTAAAGTGATTGCAGATAAAAACATAGCGCCAATTTTACTCAGTAATGGAAATTTTCTTGAAAGCGGTGATTTAGAAAATGGACGTCATTTTGTAACATGGCACGATCCTTTTATGAAACCAACGTATCTTTTTGCTTTGGTTGCAGGAGATTTAGGCTTTATAAATGATAGCTTTAAAACAATGAGTGGACGAGAGATAGAGTTAAATATCTATTGTGATCATGGCAATGAAAACCGCTGTTACCACGCAATGAGCTCACTTAAAAAGGCCATGAAATGGGATGAAGAAGTGTATGGACGTGAATATGATTTAGATATTTATAATATTGTTGCGGTGGATAGCTTCAATATGGGAGCTATGGAAAACAAGGGTCTTAATATTTTTAATTCTGCTTATGTGCTTGCAGATGAAGAGCGTGCGACAGATCAAAATTTTCTTGGTATTGAGAGTGTTATTGCGCATGAATACTTTCATAACTGGACAGGCAATCGTATTACATGTAGAGACTGGTTTCAACTGACTCTTAAAGAGGGTTTAACAGTTTTTAGAGATCAAAATTTTAGTGCAGATATGAATGAGGCAGTAACGCAGCGTATCAGTGATGTTAAGTCATTACGAGAACGTCAATTTCTAGAAGATGCATCGCCAACATCACATCCTATCAAACCTAAAAAATATATGGAAATTAATAACTTTTATACAGCTACCATCTATGAAAAAGGTGCTGAAGTCATTCGCATGATTTATACGATCTTAGGTAAAGAACGTTTTAAAGAGGCTATGGACCTCTATTTTAAAACCTTTGATGCACAGGCAGTGCGCACTGAAGATTTTCTCTGGGCAATGAGTGAGGGAGGTCATATAGATTTAACACAGTTTGAACGCTGGTATCATCAAGAACGTACACCACTCTTACATGTAAAGGAGTCTTATGATGAGATTGGACAGGTATATACCTTAGAATTAACTCAAGAGATTCCCAAAAGTGTTACTAATGCAGTACAACTTCCATACCACTATCCTTTAGAGATAGCACTTTTTGATGCAAAGGGCAATGCTTTTAATCTCAGCCTTAAAGAGAAGACGCAACAGCCTGATATTGATCGTGGACTCTTACATGTAAGAGAGGAATCTGAATGTTTTCGTTTTAAAGCAGTTACAGCAAAGCCAATTTTATCCATCAATCGAAACTTTACAGCACCCATAAAAGTTATCTATGACAATAATAATCACAGTTTTTTAATGCGTTATGATAGTGATGGGTTTAATCGTTATGAAGCTTCTCAAGGTTTTGCCATGGAGGTTCTTTTTGATTTTATGGCACAAAAGCAAGGTGAGTGTGAAGCGTATCTTGATGCTTTTGGTGCAGTTTTACATGATGATAAAATTGATATGATGTTAAAATCTCAAATACTTGAGTTACCTTCAACTACTCTAATAATGCAAGCTCAAGATATTATTGATGTTGATGCCATATATGAGGCGAAGAAAAATCTAAAAGCTATGATTTATGAGCGTTTTTATGATGCTATGTCCACGCTCTATAGAACATTACATGACCCTGCAAACAGAGATATTAATAATTTTAATATGGGTAAAAGGGCTCTTAAAAATCTTTTATTAAATTATCTTATATCATCACAAAAAAGTGATGATATTGCATATGCACTTTTACAATACAGACAAAGTGCAACAATGACAGATAGAATTATTGCTTTAGATTTATTAGAAAATTATGCACCACTTCAAGCAGAATCTTGCCTCAATGAATTTTATAAAAAGTATAAAAACGATACTTTAGTTATGAATAAGTATTTTTCTATTTTAGCAGCAGCAGATCGTGGTGATGTTCTTGATAGAGTCCATGCTCTACAAAATGATCCCGTCTATGATATTAAAGTTCCTAACCTTGTGCGCTCTCTTATTGGAGTTTTTGCCCGAAATGCACGGCATTTTCATGCTAAATCAGGATATGGGTATAGTTTTATTGCTGATAAGATTATTGAACTCGATAAGATTAATCCCATGATTGCATCAGGACTTTCAGGTGCTTTCAAGAGTTATAGTAAGCTAGATAAGCTCCATAAAGCGCTGATGAAGGGGCAGTTAGAACGGATTTTATCAGAAAAAACAATTTCAAAAAATGTTTATGAAATTGTGCAAAAAATATTAAAAGGGTAGAAAATACTCTTTAATATTGTGATACTTCTTTTTTTTTCTTAAAAGTACACTTATATTTAGAACTTTGTGATACACTTTGAGTTATATAACTAATTGTAATACATAAGCTTATGCTTATAATAGCTTATATTTATAATTGAATTTTAATTAAGGGGAGATGAATGGCAAGATTAGTAATTCTTGGTGCCGGTGTTGCTGGACACACTGCAGCATCATTCGCTACAAAATGGCTGGGATCAGAACATGAAGTAGTAGTGGTAACACCAAATGCATTATGGAACTGGATTCCGTCAAATATTTGGGTAGGTGTTGGTGAAATGAGTAAAGAAGAGGTTACTTTTAATCTCACTCCTGTCTATGAAAAAGCAGGTGCAGTTTACAAACAAGCTAAAGCAGTTTCTATTAATCCAGAAGGCTCAGCAGATATAGATAAATCATTTGTAACTATCGAATATACTGGACAAGGCAAAGAGGGTGAAAGCGAAAATATTGAGTTTGATTACCTCATTAACGCAACTGGACCAAAGTTAAACTTTGATGCAACTCCAGGTCTTGGAAATGGTAGTGGTCATCTAGGTGAGCATACGGTTTCTGTATGTACTGCTGATCACGCTATTCATGCCGCAGAAGTATTAGAAGAAAAAATTGAAAAAATGCGTAATGGCGAGCGTCAATCTTTCCTAATTGGTACAGGTCACGGTATGTGTACTTGTCAAGGTGCAGCATTTGAATATATCTTCAATATTGAGCATAAGCTCAAAGAAGAGGGTGTCCGTGATATGGCGGATTTGACTTGGATTTCAAATGAGTCATTTTTAGGTGACTTTGGTATGGGTGGACTTCACTTTAATATGGGTGGCTTTGTAACTTCTTCTAAAGTATTTGCTGAGTCTCTTTACTCTGAGCGTGGTATGGATTGGATTATTGGTGCCCACGTAAATAAGGTAGAAGCAGGTAAAGTTACTTATGAATCACTAGATGGTGAGATAGATGAGCAAGAGTTTGATTTTGCAATGTTAATTCCACCATTTGCAGGTGTTGGTCTTAAAGCATACAATAAAGCAGGTGATGATATTACTGATACTGTATTTGCACCAAATGGTTTTATGAAAGTTGATGCTGATTATACTCCAAAACCTTATGAAGAGTGGTTACCATCTGACTGGCCACGTACACTTCAAAACCCAACATATAAAAATATGTTTGCAGCAGGTATTGCATTTGCACCACCACACCCGATTTCAAAACCAATGAAATCATTAAATGGCACGCCAATTACACCAACACCTCCAAGAACAGGTATGCCTTCAGCAATGATGGGTAAAGCGGTTGTTAATAGTATTTGTGACATGATGAATGGCAAAGCTACTGAACCTACGCATACATCATGTATGGCAGAGATGGGTGCAGCGTGTGTTGCATCTGCAGGTAAAGGATTATTTTCTGGAACTGCGGCTGCTATGACAGTATTTCCAATTATTCCTGACTTTAAAAAGTATCCAGGAACAGGACGTGATATCAACGGTACAACTGGTGAAATTGGACTTGCAGCGCACTGGGTAAAACACTTATTGCACCATGCATTTATCTGGAAAGCACAACTGAAACCAGGTTGGACATTAATTCCTGAATAGCATTGAAGAGTCTTTAAGGCTCTTATCTTTAAAAAAATAATAAAATTGGAGAAAACTATGGCAGAAATTAAAAAAGAGAGTAAGCACGTTCAGCACGTTGAGCCGTATAGCCCACAATATGGAACGATGATTCCATTAGGAACACAAAAATTCTTTAGAACTTGTGTACTTTGGCAAATTGTTAGATTTATTGCAATTAATATTAAAATGACAATTCTTATTCTAAAGAGTCATCACTAAAACTTTCAAATACAGCATATTTGCTGTATTTTAACCTCCTAAAAGATAATAACTCGCTCCAAATATTGCTACTGTCATTAGAAAATACTTTGCTGAAACAGCAGTAAAGCTAACAACCTGACATCCTGTACAAGAGATCAGCATTTTGGCTTCATATTTTGCATAAGCAAAGTAACTGATATTTAAAATAATGAGTAAGATAGAAGTGTAAAAATCAAAGCTATACAATGAAGCAATAGTTTCAGTTTCAAAGTTAAATAGAGGAGCAAAAAGAGTGAGAAATTCTAAAAAGAGAAGTTTGCCCATAGCACTTTTAAAGTATTCGCGTTTTGAGATAGGACCATTAGAGTTAAAACTGCCTACCATTCCAGATTGTGCTAACTCTTTTTCTAAGTTTTTACGCTCTTTTTCACTAAGCTTAGTTACAAAACTTCCACCAAAAACATAATCAAATTTACGTTGAATAAGGAGAGAAAGTTTTCCATCTGCTTTAAGTGAGTGCTGATTGCCATCACGATCTTGGTAGATAAGGGAGATGCTCTCATATCGATTGATAGTATGTTCTGTGTTGGGAAGATAGAGAGTACGCTCTAAAGAAGCTACAGAGCCTTTTTTATTAAGTATTCTAGGATTGATAAATTCTAAGTACTCATCATCTTCATTTTTGATAACAACAACAGAGATAGGAAATCCCATCTGAACTGCTGCAAGACCTTCAGCCGTGTTAGCCTCAATAGTCTCTTTCATATCATCTATAAGTTTGAGTATGCTCTCATCAAAGACTCTAACATCTGCTGAAACAAGATTAATTCTATCATCGGGATAGGTTACTAAGTCATATACCATATTTTCTCATCTGTTAAATTATGACGGTATTATAAAGATTAATAATAAAAGAGGCTTTAAACGAAGAGGCTTTACATGTAAGCATGCTTACATGTAAAGATGTTATCTAGTGATGCTCATCCGCATCAAGATTGAATACTTTTGTTCCAACGTAATACATTGCAACACAGAGTCCAACACCACCGAGTGAAATCATCACTTCAGTAGAAGAAGGAAGATAATGAATCCATTCTGGTGCTAATTGATATTCTGTTTTCTTTAGCATCTGAAGAGGTTTGAGTTGAGTATCATGTACAAGGTTGTAACGCATAAACATAATTCCTACCATACCACTCATAGAAGCCCAAAACATGCCTTGAATATTACGTCCCATATCTTTTAAGATAATAACTAGTGGGATAATCATAGCAAGTATTACTTCCGCCCAGAATGTCCAACTTCCTAGGATATGTAAGGCAACTTCCGCACGACCTGGCATACCACCGTAGATATCTGTTAGCATTTTCCATGTTACAAAGAAAATTAGGATTGACAATAATAGGGCTTGAATTTTTGCCAAACCAGTAAGCATGACTTTTGCATTTTCTGGAAATTTAAGTTTATAGCGAAAACCAAACATGATATACGCTAAATAAATTCCTGTAATAAATGCTGTTAGGATAAAGTATGTTGGATAAAATACACCGTTAGAGATAGGGCGTGCATTCAAAAATCCAAAAACACTCCCAAGGTTTGAGTGTGCTGCAAGACCTACAAGCAGACCTGTAAGACCAAAGTACTTTGCCATTTTCATATCATTTTTAAGTAAGAAAACAAACTCAATAATCATAAAAGTCAGGTAAATACCATAAAGCGTACCCATCCACCAGATAGCTGAACTTAGTCCTGGAGTTAAGACATTGTATATTAGCATTGTAACAGGGTGACCAATTTCAAAAGCGATAACAGCAAAACCAGCTAAGATTGTTACAATCGAGCCAAAAATAGCACGTTTTGAAATCATCATATAGTCTTTGAAACCAAAAACATCACCTAATGAACCGATAATACATAAACCAGTACTAGATACAACAAAAAAGATGTACACAGCAATAAGCAGTCCCCACGGATGCTCTCTCGTTACACCATAAGCAGCGTGCCCATTAGCAAGGTAGATAGCAACACCTACAACAAACATAGCGATAAAAGAGACAGTTAATACTGCGATTAACATATTTCTTGGTGTCTTCTCAAAGGCTAAAAGCTCTTTAATTGAAACTTTATTATAAGGAATCGTTGTTACGAATTCTTTCATATCTTTCATATTCATACTAGGCTCCTTATAATAGGTAGAAAAGTTTTGGTTTAGTACCAAGATGGGCTTTAAGTGTTTTAGACTCACGCACTCGTAATACTTGTGAGATTTCACTCTCTGGATCATCTAAATCACCGAAAATACGAACCTTAGTAGGACATGTGTTTTGACATGCTGTTGTCACTTCACCACGAACAAGTCGGGTGTCAGTACAGAAGTTACACTTATCAACAGTATGTGTTCTATCATCAACGTAACGTGCATCGTAAGGACATGCATTCATGCAGTAGCTACATAAAATACATTGTTCAGGATTAACACGTACTACGCCATTTTCATCATAGTATGTCGCATTTGTTGGACATACTGATTGACATGGTGCATCATCACAATGTTGACATTGGCTAGGATAAAAAGTATTGGAGACAATATCAAGAAATGGATATTCTCCTTTAATCTCTCCAGTACCTATCCAGATTCTGTGCTTATCAGCGCCCATAAGAATTCCATTTTCTTCTTTACAGGCGACTTCACACGCTTTACAGTTTATACAATTTTTATAATCGAGTGCCATTCCATATCTAGCCATGATTATACCTTTCTAATTTCTACGTTGGTTTCATGCATTGCTGCAGCCCCATATACGGGTTCCATATGATCTTCGATGATTGCATTATCGTTACCGCCATTGCGATAAGCCCATGTTAATGCTTCACTCTCTTCACCAAAACCATGGATAAAGAAGACTGTATCAGGAGCAATTTTTTCTGTTGGATATGCTTTGAGTTGTGTTTTACCAGCATTGCTTGAAACTTCAATCATATCTGCAAACTCAATGCCTTTTGATTTAGCAACACGTTTATTTATCCAGATGAAGTTCTCCATCATTAGATCTCTAAGTTTTGCATTATTAGCTGTACCACTTTGAGTAAACTGTGCATGGCGACCTGTTAACATTCTAAACTTACCTTCAGGAATAGTGTATTCATACTCTGTACGCCAAATTGGCATAGGATCAATACCTTTTTTTGCAAGGTTCTCAAGATTACACTCAACTTTTCCTGATGAAGTTTTTGTTTTTCCACCACCTACACTATATGATTTTTTAGATTCTGGATAATACTGATGCTCATTAACTGAGAGTTGCTTAAAGTATTTGTCCATATTTGGATAGAAAACGCCTTTTGTTGCTAAGGCTTCTGCTGCACCATGATAATCATGAACTGCATGTTCATTAAGATGCTCTTGTTCTTCTAGGAATGGTTTGTTGATATCAAATTCTGCAAATACTTCTTCTTCACTTGAATCTTCAATCTCTTCTTGAACCATTTCGTCATATTTTTTAGTAATCTCAAACATTGGTTTTGAGAGCATTCGTGTTAAAGAACGCATAATATCTCTAACGGGTTTAGTCTCATACATTGGCTCTATAACTTTGTTACGTTGAGCAATAGATGGCTCAACTCCACCAAAAGTTTTAACAGGGTCAGTACGTTCTAGGTAGTGTGCTTCTGGAAGCACAACATCGGCGTACATCACTGTATCGCTCGGCATTGTGTCAATTGCAACTACTAGTTCCATTTTTTTAAGCATTTCGATAGTTTTTGCAGTATTTGGCATATTCATAACTGGGTTGTGTTTATAGATAAACATACCGCGAACATTATAAGGCATTTTACCTTCTAAAAATCGGTTACGCCAACCAATCCATGATCCACCACCTGAGACAATAGCACAGTCATCGTAACCTGCTGTTCCTCTTTTGTGATCTTTCTTTTTGCCTAAGGCTCTTCCTTGAGCTCTATCATAAAGAGGTACAAGAGTCTCATGACCTTTTAATTTTATTTTATCACCAAATACTAGTCCACCTTTGGTATCAATACCACCACTTAGTCCTTGGAAAATTGCCATGGCACGGCGAAGTTGGAAGTCATTTTTAGCAAAAGTACTACGGCGACCAGGATAATAGATTGCTTTAGGTGCATGAGCCATAAATTCTCTTGCAATTTTGGTAATCTCTTTAGCGCTAATATTTGTGATTTTTGCTGCCCATTCAGGCGTGTAACGGTTATTGAGAACCATAGTGCTGTACTCGTCAAAACCATTAAAATGATTTGCAACATACTCTTTATCGTAAAGTTCTTCATTTAAAACAACATACGTTAATGCTAAAACAAAAGCAAGATCGGTTCCTGGCTTAATAGCCAACCATTGATCAGCTTTTGCCGCAGTATTGGTAAAGCGTGGATCAACACAGACGAGTTTTGCACCACGCTGTTTTGTACGCTTAAATAGATCCATAGTATCAGGAGTAACAATTGCTTCCGCGCGGTTAGCTCCTGCCATGATGATATATTCTGCATTTTCAAAATCTGATTGAGGATAAGCACCAAGTGTGACACCATATCCTGAAACAACAGTTTGCAAACAGATAGAAGCATGGTTTAGCCAGTTTGCAGAACCAAATGCTTCATAAAATGACTTAAAGGTATGTTCAGCCATTCCTTCACCTGCACAAAAAAGAAATGAGGAACGATTATCTTTCTCTTCATCCAAAATTGTAAGCGTTTTATCTTTGATGTATATGTAAGCTTCATCCCAAGTGACACGCTTAAATTTACCTTCGCCTTTTTCACCAATTCGAATCATTGGATATTTTAGTCTATCTGGGTCATATAGTGCTGATATACCAGCATTTCCCCTTGGACATAACATATTTTTTGATTTTGGAAAGAGTGGATTTGGATCGAGTTTGGTAATAACACCATTTTCAACACGTGCTAGAGCAGCACATTTATTAACACACATTTCACAAAGTGTTGCAACAACTTTGTTTTCACCATTTCCTGTTTTAGCAACAATAGATGGCTTTGCATGTTCACTTGATAAGAGGTTAGGAGCAGTAACTGCAGTTCCTCCTAGAATTGTCATGGCGACACTTCCTTGAAGAAATTTACGTCTAGAAACTTCAACTTTCATTAAGAGCCCTTTCAACTTTAAAATTATCTTGAGAGTATGTATTAATGAGGAAAACCTTATTTTACATAAGCTATTGATGATTATACATCTTGAAACTTATGTAAAAGATAAATTTGAGTTATTTATTAAAAATGTGATAAGTTCGTGATTGATATGTAGCTTATTGAAATATATTAATCAGGAATTTTAATATAAGTGTCGTCAAGAACACCATATTCAAAAAATCTATGGCAGGCTTTACAATTGGACTTTGTTTTTATAGATTCACGTTTATAGACTGAAGGATGAATATCTGCGTGGCTATCCCTCCAGTACATTACTTTTGAAGTAGATTTTGGTGCTCTGTCCCCTATGGAGTTTAACATTTTATATGCCATCTCACGAGATGAATGTTCAGCACTGTTGGCATAAAGATATTTTCGAATAGTTTTACGAGCACCTTTTGAGATGTTATTTTCAGTAATACGCTCATTGAAATGATTATCAAGTTTGTCCATGATACGTTTCCAGGATTTTTCAGGAAACATATAAGGAGGGTAGGGAGTGTGACAATCGCCACAATCGGTTGCATATGTTGGATGATCTTGTTTATAATCAATACGCTCATATTTACTTTTAGTAATTATATTATCATATGTACTAGCAATATAATAAAAAGCTAAGACAGAGAGAATGATAAAAGCATAAGATGCAAAGAGACCAAATGATGTAACGTTAGTATCAGGACCTTCACTTTTTTTATAGCCTGAAATCATGGCAAATATCATATTGGTTTTATGATAAAACTGTTCGACTAAAACGCCAGTAATATGTATGATTGCCCAAACTCCAAGAAAGTAAGAGAGGTATTTGTGTATATCATTAAGAAGATACATGTAAGAAAAATATTTGTCATTTAGGAAAGCAAAGAGACCTTTTCCCTCTTGTATCCCATAATGAAGGAGACCGCTAATGACAATAAGAGAACCCACGCTTAGAACTAAAATGGTGTACCAACTAGAAGCAGGGTTGTGCCCAGGGGGAATTTTCCGCCATCTATTAATCATCTTTTCTTGAAAGTACCATTTAAGCTCTGATAGACTGAGTTTAAAGGTATTAAAAGTGGCATATTGCGGACCTACAAATCCCCAGATAATTCGGTAGCCAAGCATGACACCAAAAATCCAACCAAAAGCAACATGGTAATGTAAGTAAGACTCTTCAAAAGAGGTAATAAAAGAAGAAACAAAAGAAGAGGCTATAATCCAATGAATAATTCGAGTGGAAATGGGCCAGACAAAAACAAGACCTTCTTTTCTATTCACGCTGTACCTAATTAATAGTTTATTTTATTATAGTTATAAGATTATCATAATCTTGTTCTAGAGAAGTTTAAAGATGAGAGTATAAACTCTTATCGTTAAGATAAGAGTTTAGAAAAGTGACTATTTCTTGTAGAAATTATCGAAAATATAGTTTGCCATTGAGTCAGTATCGTAATCCATACCTTTTTTAACAATCGCTTTGTAGTTATGCTCCATAACATCATGGTCGCTACCAGAGGACTGATTTAAACCACCACTTTTAATATCAGTGATTGAAAGTTTAAGCTCATAGGCTTCTTGGTCATCTAGTGCAGGACCTTTTGGCTTACCATTTTTAGCTAGTTCAGCAACACCCTCACCATTTTTACCATGACATTTAACACACATCTCTGTATAAACATCTTGAGTTGAGTATTTATATGTTTTTACTTCTTCTGTCTTTTTTGCTTTTTCAGAACATCCACTCATTAATACTAGTGTAGTAAGACCTAAAACCATCATAGCTATTTTTTTCATATTTATATCCTTCGTTTTTTTTTAAATTTAATTCTTATGCTCTACCAGGTAACATACCATGGATAGTCATCGGTTTAAGTGCATAAAATTTAAGTAACCACCAGATATAACGCTCTTGTGTAGGGTCAAGTGGGAATGATGGTGTTGGTTTTTTAGACCAGTCAAACTCAGCAAGCATTACTGTACCAATACTTGTAATAAGTGGACATACTGTATATCCGCCATATGCTGATGGAAGTGTAGTTTTACCTTCCATAGTTGCGATAAGATTATCAACAACTACCTTGTACTGTTTACGAACACTACCACCAGTTTTACCCATAGGAACTGCTGCAACATCACCTAAACAGAAAACATTTTTAAATTTAACGTGTTGTAATGTCTCTTTTTTAACAGGCACCCAACCTTTACCAGATCCAAGAGCTGAATTTGCAATCTCACTAGGAGCTTTCATTGGAGGTGAGACATGAATAAAGTCGTATTTTTTCTCTACATCTTTAGTCATTTGGACCATATCATACTCTTCAAGATCCTCATCCCAATCACCTTTTTCTAGCCAACGTGTTTGAAAAGTAGCCATCTTAGCACTAGTATCAAGTGCAATCAGATTGTGTTTATATTGCCATTTGAAATCACGATCTTTAAACTGTTGTAAAATTGCTTCATGATACTCAGGAACACCAAACATTTTACCACCATTTGGTAAGAATGTCATCTCTACTTTATCACGAACACCAGCTTCTTCTAAACGTGCATGTGTTAAATACATGATTTTCTTAGGAGCACCACCACATTTAATTGGTGTATTTGGGTGAGTGAAAAGTGCTTGTAGTTTTTCTGAACCTGTATGTGCTTTTGCTTGTGCAATTAACTCTTGGATTCCTTTATATGTTGCTTCAGCACCATCTGCATAATAGATAGAGTGAACACCATTTCTACCAACTTTATTTTTAACAGCAGCATTATCAGCACCTGAAGAAGTAATAACACCTTCAAGACCATTAATTGCAGCATAGTTTAACATTAGACCTGTTGCAATAATAAGATAATCATAAGAGATCTCTTTTCCACCAGCAGTAGTTAACTTATTGTTAGTAGGATCAAAAGTTGTTGCACTGTCTTTAATTAGAGTAACACCACTTGGTAAAAAGTCGTCACGGTTATAGACGATATCTGCTTTTTCCCAAAGACCAGCACCAACAAGTGTCTGTCCTGGTTGATATGAAACAGATTTTGGATCTGGTTCAATCACAGTAATATCTGGGCTTGAGAGTGAGTTGCTTAATCTTGCTGCCGTTGACATACCAGCTAGTCCACCACCAACAATAACAATTTTTCCTGTAGCACTCGATGCTTGAACCTCAGTTGTAGTTCCAACTCCAGCAAGAACTCCTGCTGCAATTGGAGAAACAGCGAAAAGCTTCATTGCATCACGACGAGATAATTCTCCTTCGCTTTTTTCAGTATCTGAAAGAACTTCTTCAAGTAGTTCGTTTTTTTTCATGTAACCTTCCTTATGTAATTAAAGATTGATTTATAAGTATAAAGAATCTAAAAATATACTTAAAAATATTTTAATTGTCTGGAGTATGATAACAGTAGGCATCTTAATTAAGCAATGTATAAAGTTATAAAATTGTGATAGCGCTTTAATAATTCTTTAATATGTTAAGAAAAGTAACACATGCAAAATAAACCTTCTTTCAATAGAATTTTTACTTATAATAACTAATATTTATGGTTATAATCTTCTTCACATATCATTAAAATAAGGACTAAATATGAACAATGTAACAAAATTAGCTATAGCAGCACTTTTAGGAATGTCAGTACTTTCAACAAGTGTATTAGCAGATTCTGCTAAAGGTCAAAAGCTCTATTTGAAAAAGATGAAAAGTAAATGTAAATTAAGTGGCGCGGCATTTGCTGCTAAGCATACTCAAGATGAGTGGGAAGGCGCAAAAGAAGATGGTACTTTAACTGAGCTACTAACTGGTGCATGTCCAGGTGGTGAAAAACTTTTCAATAGTGAAAAGTTCAAGAAAAAATATGAGTCACATATTTTTGATTTTATTCATAACTATGCAAGCGACAGCGGAAACGTTCCATCGTGTTAATTTAATGGGCCTCCTGGCTCATTCCCCTCGTTCCCCTCAAAATACACATATATTTAATATCAATAAGGAAACTTTATGCGTTTAATTTCGACTATTACTGCATTGGCATTAATAACTTCAGTAAGTATGGCAGAAGAAGCAGTTGATTATCAAAAACAGATTGATGATTTAACAAAGAAACTTACAAAACTAGAAAAAACTCAAAAACGTGAGAAGAAAAAACTTGCAGAAGTAAAAGCTCATGATGCCCATGATAATATTAAATTTGGAGTTGATTTCAGAAATACTTTTGAAACTGTAGGTTACAAAGATAACAAGAGTGGTGTTTCAGCTGACAACAACTTGTTTACAAGTAGGCTCTACCTTGATATGGCAGCATCACCTATGGATGGATTAGTTTTTAAAGGTCAGCTTGCTATCTATTCTACTTGGGGAGCACATATCTTTGATGAGAGTACAGGACTCAAAGATTGGAGTGGTTCTTCTCACCCTACAGACACTATTATGAGAGTTAGAGAGGCATATTTTCTCTATTCTAGTGCTATAGGTGAGCAACCAATTAGTTTTAGTGTAGGTCGCAGACCAGCAACAGATGGTTTTTTAGCTAATTATAGAGAAAACAAGGATAAACCAGGATCACCTTTAGCGCACATTACAAATATGGAAGTTAATGCTATGATGGTTATGCTCAACTGGGACAGATTTATTCCAGGTGCTTATACTAAATTTGTTTATGGGCGTGCACATACTGGAGACAATACGGGTGTTTATGGTCTAAACAAAGAGTATCCAGCAGATTTATATTTACCATATGCCCTTACTGATAAAAATAATGGAGATGATCAAGATGTAGATTTCTTTGTTGTTCCTGGACAAGCTTATGATGATGGGCAGTATAAAGTTATGTATCAGTGGGCACATATTTTTAACACAAAAGGTCAAAAATATAATGAGCCTGCTACTAAAAAAGCTGCAGCGGGAACTGCTGATCTGTTTTCAGCAGGTTTAGTTGTATCAGGAATTGGTGATGAGATAAGTGATTTCCTTGATGAAACAACAGTTTTTGTCTCGGGTGCATATACTAACTACAGCGCAAAAGATGGCTATCAGCTATTTGGCTCTGAAGATGGGGGAAGCAAAGACGGTAGCTCAATTTGGCTAGGTGCTGTTGTTCCTGATATGATTACAGAAGATGGTAAATTTGGAATAGAGTACAATCATGGTTCTCAGTACTGGACTCCAATGACATGGGCAGAAGATACAACTATAGGTTCAAAAATTGCAGTCCGTGGTGATGCGTATGAGGCATATTGGAACTTTAACCTTTTTGGTGTAAAGTATCTACCATCACAGGTTCGATACACTTATGTACAACATGATTATACTCCAAATATCAAATGTGCAGGTTGGGTACCAGCTGAAGAAGTTGATATTACTGCGCAAAATCTACGTTTTGCTGTTACTTATAGATACTAGATTTTTTTAAACTCTAAGGCACATTTTATCGTGCCTTAAAAGATTTTTAATCCCTGCTTATTATCCTTTAAAACATTAATAAATATTATAGTTCCTTATTATACGTTTCATTTAGTAATAAAAATGTGATATATTTTTATCTATTTTATCTAAATAAGAGATAAAAATGTGATATTTATTGTATATTGCTTTTTAAATTTACCTAGAGTATTAGGTTATTACATGTAAAAGGAAATTTATGAATAAATTCATTACTTTATCAACAATCGCTGCATTAAGTACGATGAGTATTGCCTCAGAAGTTGATTATCAAACACAAATTGATGATCTTACTGCACAAGTTAAGCAGTTACAAAAAAATGAGAAAAAAACAAAGAAAAAACTTTCACAAGTCAATGCTCAATCAGCAAAAGATAATATTAAATTTGATGTTGATTTTAGAACGTCTTATGATAATGTATCATATGAGAGTGTTAATGGGAATAAATCAGGTTCAGCAAATGGAATATTTTCAAATCGTTTATGGTTAGGAATGGGTTATAGCCCCGTTGGAAATATGATATTTAAAGGTCAATTAGCTTACAACAAAGCTTTTGGCGCTACATCTTTTCAACAAAATGGGTATCCTCAAAGAGGAATGGGTTTTGATACATTTGATTGGGTTTCAAGTGAAACTTTAAATGATGATAAACTGAGAGTTAGAGAAGCTTATTGGCTATGGACACCAAGTGTAGGTGATGTTGGTCTTATTATGAGTGTTGGTCGTCGTCCTGCTACAAATGGCTTTTTGGGTAACTTAAGAGAAGATGATTCAAAAGCAAAATCACCATTAGCGCATGTAATTAATATGGAGTTTGATGGTGCAAGTTTTGGCTTAAAACTTGATGAGTATTCTCCAGGCTTAGCATTTAAAGTATGTTATGGTCGTGGACTAACTAATGCTGCTGCATGGGCAAATCAGGCTGATAATGCACTAGGAGGAAATATTGGTGGTGGAAACCCTGATTACTCAACCGTTCATTATAAAACGCCGACGGGTAATGATAATTTAGATAATGTTGATATGGCTGGTTTTATTTTTGTTCCATATAGTGATGGTCAATACGATTTAAGAGCTACTTGGTATAGAGGATTTAATGTTCCAGGTATGGTGATGACAGAAGGGACAGTATATAATCCAGGAACTGCCCAACAGCAAGTTGCTCCAAAAACTATGGAGATGTTAAATACTGGCGATATGGACGGAATGGCGCTTTCACTTAAAGTAGATGGTATTGGTGATGGTATCAGTGATTTTTTAGATGAAACTACAGTTTTTGCGTCGTATGCTATGAGTGTTTCACACCCAAATAAAGATCTCTCAAGAACGATGTATGGACAAGATGGAAATGCTTTTCCACCTGAAATGCAACATCCAGCTAGTTCTAGTATGCTAGGAAGTGAAGATTCTGAAACAGGTTCATCTTACTGGATTGGTGCTCAAATGCCAAACCTTACTGGTGGTAAATTTGGATTAGAATACAATCATGGTAGTGAGCATTGGAGACCATTTACTTATGGTGAAGATACATTAGCTGGCTCTAAAATGGCAGTTCGTGGTAGTGCTTATGAAATGTATTGGTCTCAGCCAATCGTGAGTGATGTGTTTTCTATGCAAATTAGATATACCTATTTAGATTATGATTATACTGGCTCTAATGGATTTTTTGGAGATGGCGGAACGCCATATGAAATTGATTCAAATGAAGCTAAAGCGATGGATGCAGTTGATACAGCATCAGACTTACGTATCTACTTAAGATACCGTTACTAAGCTATAGAAAAACTTATGCCTCTCGGCATAAGTTATCTTTACATATAAAAGTAATTATAGTTTAGTTTTTATCACGTGTAAGATTGTGACATTCAAAACATGCACCAAGGATATTTTTGTATGCTTCTTGAGCATTACGTTTACGACTTAGCATTGATGCACTTTCATTAGAAAGTTCTGCTTGAATTTTTTTAATATTTAAATCCATAGTACGTGCCGCCTTCATAGCAATAGTTGCCTTATGTTTCTTGTTTTTCATATCTTTTGGAAACATATCATAGATTTTTTTCTTAAATGAATAAGTATCATCACTGAGTAGGTCTCCACTATCTTCAGCAAATTTATCAAGTGCAATTTGCACTGCTAACTGATTACTTGTCATAAATCCACGTTGTAGCTCCGAAAGCTCAATGCTAAGCTTGTACATGTTTGAACGTAAGTCAAACTCTGCTGCACTTAAAGATGTTGTTGCAAGACTCAAAGCAGTTAAAGCAGTAAGTAAGATTCTTTTTTTCATGTATTACCTCTTTTGTTAATATAGAGCCTATTTTATATTGAAATTGATTAAAGACAAATAAATTTTAGTTATATATATACAGGAAGTGTATATACTGTTTCCACAAAGGAAAAAACTATGTTTCATCATTCATCTTCAGTGTTATTGCAAGCGGTAACAAAGTTATTACTCTTTAAGAGTGAGATATTACGGCTATGGATAAGTGATATGGAGGTGATGAGAATATTGCAAGGGCATAGTATTTCTCCTGAAGCTTTTAGAGACCAATATGCTAGTGGAGTTTTTGATTTCTTTTTTGATGTACTCAAAGCAAAAATTGAGGTTGGTAACTGCCCTGTTATTGGAACATTTTTAGAGTATTTGAAAGATCGTGAAATTTCTGCGGAAGAGTTATTTATTATATGTAGTCAATTTCGTCAATGCATTATTGATTATGCGGTAAGAGTGAGTGAAGATCCTGTTAGATTATCTAAAGAGTTGAGTCAAGTTTTTGATCGTAATTTTGCGGGAGTACTCAAAAATTATACAGATACTATTTTTCAAAAAGATCAAGAAATTGCTAAAAATGTTAAGTTATTAGGTGAATATAAAAAGGCTATTGATGAGAGTGCAATTGTTTCTAAAACCAATATAAATGCAATTATAACCTTTGTAAATAATAACTTTATAAAGCGTTGTGGTTACAGTGAAAAAGAACTTATTGGAACACGCCATAGTATAGTATGGGATGATGAAGAAAGTGTAGATCTTTTGAATCGTATTCATAAAAAGATGAAATTGGGTAAAGTCTTCCATGAAACTGTAAAAAATCGTAAAAAATATGGTGTAAACTAGTATGTAGATATGACGATGATTCCTGTATATGAGCATAATGGAAGTATTAGCGAGTATATGGAAATTAGTTATGAAGTAACAACTTTAATTGAAGCTACTCGTGAAGCTATCGCTGCAAATAAAGCAAAAGAGTATTTTTTATCAAATATGAGCCATGAAATTCGTACCCCACTTAATGCTATTTTGGGATTTGTTTCACTTTTAGAAGATGAGACGCTTTCACAGCGTCATAAGCAATATCTCAATATTATTCATAATAGTGGTGAAAATCTTTTAAGTATTATAAATGATATTTTGGATTTCTCAAAACTGCAAAGCGGTGAGTTTATGGTGGAATCACAAGCCTTTAATATTCATGAAGAATTAAGTAAAACCTTAGAACTTTTTGTCTCAAGTGCTAATGAAAAATATATTACATTAATAAGCTATTTTGATCCTAGTATTCCACATATTCTTATTGCAGATATTCTAAGAATTAAGCAGATTATTTCTAATTTTATCAGTAATGCCATCAAGTTTTCTGCACCATCTTCTTTTATTGAAATACGTGTTTTATTTGAACATTCTCATCTCTGTATTAGCATTCAAGATTGGGGTATTGGTCTCAGTGATTCTGATATTTGTCGTATTTTTGATCCTTTTTCGCAAGTAAAATCTAATGTTGAGCAACTTGTAGCAGGAACAGGACTTGGACTCTCTATATGTAAAAAATTAGCTGAACATATGGATGGTAGTATTAGTGTTACATCACAAAAAGGTGAAGGAAGTCTTTTTACACTCAATATTCCTGTAAGTGTTCAAGAAAGTTCTTGTCGAAATTTATTTGATCCTGAGCCTTTTAGAAATATGAAAACAGGGATTCTTCGTTTTTCGCAGACCCAATCAAAAAGCTTAGAATCTCTTGAGTATTATTTTGATTTTTTTAGTTTTGAGCGTGATTATATTACTCTTAATGAAGTTCAAAATTATGATCTAATTCTTTTTTTGGATGAAGAGATGGATATGATGACTTTACACAGCTTAAAACTACAAGAGAAACCTATGATAGCTATTATGGAACATTTAAGTAACCGCTATGATAAAGAATCTTTGGTAGCACCTCTCTTTTTTCCTTTTTATTGTGCCAAAATATATGATGTTTTTGCTGAAGCAATTAGTGATAATGCACGACATCTGAATCTTCAAGTAAAATCACAACGCCGTTTTAAAGGTAATATTTTAGTTGCTGAAGATAATGCTGCTAATCAAGAGTTGATAAAAGTACTTTTAGAACGTTATGGTATTCATTATGTCATTGTATCTGATGGTTTACAGGCCTTAGAGCAATTTAAAAAAAGAGCATTTGATATGATTTTAATGGATGAGCAGATGCCAGTAAAAACAGGTCTTGAGGCAAGCAAAGAGATTATTGCTTATGAAAAAAATCATCAGCAACAACATACAGCTATCGTTGCACTGACTGCAAATGTTATTAAAGGTGCAAAAGAGCGAGGTATGCAAAGTGGTTATGATAATTTTTTAGGCAAACCTGTAGTAATCAAAGAGCTTGAATATATGTTTGAACTCTACTTAGAAGAACTTGAGAGTGAAACAAGAGAACTACAAGAAGATAATCTTGATTATACTGCTTTACAAAATGAACTTCAGCTTGATAGCGAGCAGTTACAAACTTTATTGAGCATTTATATTAAAAAAATAGATGAAATTCTACCAAAATTACGAGAAGTAATATCAGAAAATGATTATAATAGTATACGAAATTTTGCACATAATATTAAAGGCTCTAGTGCTAATTTTCGTTTTATTGAGATACAACGTATTGCAAAAGTAATTGAAGAGAGTGCTAAAGAAGAGGATGCTACTTTTGATTACGAAGAAGCATACCGAGTGTTAGAATATGAATATCAGAAGATATTTCAATCTTCTATGTAGTAGCCCACTCCCGAAGCATTTTTAATGATATCAGTTGGAAGCTTATTGCGTAATCTCCAGACAAGGGTGCGAACACTATTTTCTGTTGCACCTCCCTCATCCCAAACATATTTAATGACCTGCTCAAAAGTAACAACACCACCGAGTTGAGCAATTAAAAGACGGATAAAGGCATTCTCTTTTCGAGTGAGCTTAATCTTTTTATTCTCATAAAAAGTTTCGCAAACACTGATATCAAGATAGTAAACTGAGCCAAAAGGGACAATAGGCTTATCAGAGACTTTTTTGGCATAAAGTAGCTTTTCAAGGCTATTTTTATCATTTTGAAGTGTTGTAAGATTAGATTGACGTTTTTCCTCTTCTTTATGACGGTGTAATGCCATGATAACAGTTGTGTTTAGATTCATAGGATCAAAGGGTTTAATAATATAACCATAGGGTTCTGTGATTTTTGCTTGCTCAATAATAGTACTGTCAGTGTGAGAAGTCAGAAAAATAAAAGGTTTTTGGTGATTTTCATTAATATAATTTGCTAAATCTATACCATCAGTACTCTCCTGCAAAGAGATATCAATGAAAATAACATCAGGATTGTAAATCTTTATTTTACTACGTGCTTGTGTTGCATTGTCAGTAATTGCAACAATTTCATAATCATATTTATCAAGAGATAGTTTCAGATTTGTAGCTGTAACTTCGTCATCTTCAACAATAAGAACTTTAATTTTAGACATAATAACTCCCCGTATCATATTATTATAGCAAAAGTTTGATAAATTACTTTTAATTATGTTACTAAGATGACGAAAAAAATACAAGATATTTCAAGAATCAATAAGAGAAAATATTTTTTAGTTGTTTTTTTAAGATAAAAATGATATTATTTTTCTTAATTTTTATTATAAGGCTTTATATGAAAATATTATTGGCAACATTAGGGTTACTAGTATCACTTTATGCGCACCCACATACTTTTATCGAAGTTTATCCTACAATACATGTAAAAGAAAATTCTACATCAACAGTGCATTTTAAATGGATGTTGGATGATATGACATCAGCAATGCTTATTATGGAACTTGATCACAATAGTGATGGTAAAATTAGTGAAAATGAAAATAGTTTAATTTATACTGATTACTTTTCTATTTTTAAAGATTATAGTTATTACACCTATATTAAAGTGAAAAACAGATCAATACACTTTCCTGAGCCACAAAATTTTAAAGCAAGCATTGAAAATAATAAAGTTTGCTACTCTTTTGATATTGAAATACATGATGATATTCAAGATACTAGTTTTGAATTTGGTGATAGTGATTTTTACGTTGCTATGGTTTTAAAAGAAGAATTTGTCAAAGCTTCAGGTCTCTCAACAAAAGTTACAGGTGTTGATAATGACTTCTATTATGGCTATAAACTGGAACTAAAATAATAGATTTCTATAATAAGTTTTTACACACCCTTGTCGGCTGGCAGTATGAGCTTAACAGCTATATTTCGACAACAATCAGAAGTATAAATGATGAGAGTAGCCTTAGTACCTCCTTGCTTATCTTAGGTATCGCTTTTATATATGGCTTAGTTCATGCTATTGGACCTGGGCATGGAAAAGCTCTTGTAGCTCTCTATTTTACATCTAATAAAAGTGATTATGTAAAAGCCTTCAAAATGGGTTATATGATCTCTATTATTCATGCTATCTCTGCGCTTATTTTCACTTTTGGCATCTATTTTATATTAAAAACTATGTTTAGAAAAAACTTCAATGAGTTTTCTGATATTGCGATGCAGATAAGTGCGCTTATGATTATAGGTGTTGGGCTATATCTCATTTATGAGGCCTATACCTCACGCTTACATGTAGAGAAAAAGATAGAAAAATCATCTAAAAGTGAAATAGCAGTTGCCTTTAGCGCAGGTGTCGTTCCCTGCCCTGGGGTGATGACTATTGTACTTTTTTGTATTGTTTTAGGACAGTTTACCTTAGGCATATTAGCAGCTATTACCATGAGTATAGGGATGGGACTCACTATCTCGCTAGCAGGAATTTTTAGTATCGCCCTCAATAAAAAAGCCAATAATTTTCTAAGTGAAAAAACCTATATCTTAGAAATTATCGGTGGCTCTCTTATTCTTTTACTAGGACTGTTTTTACTGCTTGCATCATTAAAATAAAATTTAATTATCATAATAATTATAAGGATTAGTCTAATGCAAAGTGTCCTCTTAGTTTAGCTTTTAGTGTTTGCCACCACCCTTTAGTAGGCACTAGATCTCTTATCTTTTTTAACCAGATATTCATAAAATACAATATACAAAAGGAGTATTTCGCAATATTGATAATGGATATCAATTAGTTTTAAGCTTACTTAGCCTACAATACTGATAACAATTATCAAAAAGGTTTTTAAAAATGCGAAAAATTGGATTT
>JAYEPE010000041.1:0-5361 GCA_034723735.1 Campylobacterota bacterium
ACATTTTAGAAAATTAATAGGATTATCGTTACTTTCATCCTTGCCTAGTATCCATAAATCTTTAGAACTCCCACCACCACGCGAAGAGACTAAGAGAGAATCTTTTGTAGTTGATACTCTTACAAGACCTCCATTCATGACATTATAGCCATCACTTTTTTTAATTGAAAATGTACGTATTACAGCATTTCTTGGTTCGATATTTTTATTGGCATAATAAGGTGCGGTAGAAAACTCAACGTCTTCTTGAGCTACGTATTGATTTGGATGTTGGATTAGCAGATCTCGTAAATCATCACGTTCATTTTGAGACATGCTTTTTGTGAAATAGACCTGTATCTCATCTGTTTTATCAATTTTTTTGATGATGAGATTATCTAAGTGTTCAAGTACAAAATCTAGCTCTTTTTGTTGTCCACACCACCATGTTGCAATTTGAGGAAGTATGAGTTTCTCTTTAAGAAAGTATTGAGATATTTTCTCCATAAAAGGGATAAGACCAACATTTTCTAATATAGCACTTCCTATAGGATTAACCATATTTAGATTGTCTTGTCTCATAGATGCAACCAATCCTGCAACACCTAGCTGTGAGTCATTTTTAAGTTCTAAGGGGTCACAATAACGGTCATCTACACGGCGTAAAAGTGTGGTAATTTTTTTAAGCCCGCTTAAGCTTTTAAGCCATAATGCACCATTTTTAGAGAGTAAATCTTCACCGCGTACCATATTTATCTCTAAAAAGGAACTAAGATATGCATGTTCAAAATAGGTCTCATTGTGAGGACCTGGAGTAAGTAGTGCTGCATTTGAAATATCACCACCAGCTAATTTTTTGAGTGCACTTTTTGAATCTTCTATAAAAGATGAGAGTTTTTTTGTTTCGATATTTGGATAGAGCTTTTTAGCAACAACATTCATAGTGAGTCTGTTTTCTATGGCGTAGCCTAATCCTGAAGGTGCTTGGGTCTTATCTTTAATAACCCACATTTTTCCATCAGGGCCACGAGCGATATCTGTTGCATAAAAATAGAGATTGAAATTCTCTTTGTAGCCAAAATCATACACTTCAGTTGCGAAGCCTTTGTGCCCATAAATAACTTCTGCAGGTATTATATTGTCTTTAATGAGCTTTTGGTCTGAGTATAAATCTTTTAATATAAGGTTGAAAAGCTTTGCTCGCTGTTGTAAGCCTTTGCAGATATGATCCCATTCATCAGATTCAATGACAAAAGGGATAGGATCTAATTTCCAAGAACGGCTTGATTGAGTGTCATTATTATCATAAGTATTATAAGTAACCCCATTATCTTCAAGGTGCCAATCAATCTCTTCTTGTTTCTCTTGAATCTTATCAAGTCCTGCTATTTCGATATCATTTAAGATATCTTGCCAGCAGCTTCTTGTTCTACCTTGCTCATCAAAGACTTCATCAAATGATGAGCCTAAAGAGTAACTATCAAATATAGCCATCTACTGCTTTGCCCACTTGCGACGTAAATCGAGCGTATTAGGATATTCTAAACTTTGTGAAACTTCTTGGAAGTAGAAGCGTTTTTTGCTTTTGTCTTTTGTGATTACAGCACGTTTAGCACCATTAATCTCATGCATATTTTGCTGAATGGTAGCTGCTGAAACATGCTCTAGCTCACCTTGAGTATGGTTAAAGTCCCAAAATCGACTAATACGACGTGACTCTGCTTCATAGCTGTTGACAGGAAATGAGTCGTAAGTTCTTCCACCAGGATGAGAGATATAGTAAGTCATACCACCTATTGAGCGTTGATTCCATTTATCGACTACATCAAAAACAAGAGGTGTATCAACACCAATAGTTGGATGCAGTGCTGACCATGGTTGCCATGCTTTATATTTGACACCAGCAATAAATTCACCCTCAATTCCAGTAGGACTTAATGGTATAACTACAGAGTTACATGTAAGCACATAGCGTTCTGGTACAAAGTTACTTACTTTGACTTGAACTCGCTCTAGTGAGGAGTCAACATAACGTGAAGTTCCTTGTGAACTACTCTCCTCACCAAGAACATGCCAAGGTTCAATAGCAGCGCGTAGTTCAAGATGGAAGTTTTCAACCGTTGCCATCCCATATAGTGGAAATCGAAATTCAAAGAATGGGTCAAACCAATCAGCTTCAAATGCATAACCCTCGTTATTCAAAAATTCAACAATATCGTTGATGTCTTCTTTGACATAATGCTCTAGTAAAAATTTATCATGTAGTTGTGTTCCCCAACGTACCAATTTATGCTTATAAGGTTTTTTCCAAAATAGTGAGACTAGTGTACGTACTAAGAGCATCTGCATAAGTGCCATTTTAGAGTGAGGTGGCATATCAAAAGCGCGTAATTCTAAGATACCAAGTCTTCCTGAACTTGAATCAGGTGAAAATAGTTTATCGATACAGAACTCTGAACGGTGTGTATTTCCTGTGATATCAGTAAGCATATGACGAAAGAGCCTATCTGTTAGCCAAAAAGGGACTTCACCATCTTCTGGAATTTGTGAAAACGCTATCTCTAATTCGTATAGATTTTCTAGTCTTCCTTCATCAACACGTGGCGCTTGAGAAGTTGGTCCGATAAATGTTCCTGAGAAAAGGTAAGAGAGACCTGGATGGTGTTGCCAAAATGTAAGAAGACTACGTAAAAGTTCAGGACGGCGTAATAGGGCGCTATCTTCAGGTTTTAATGCACCAATAGTTACATGGTTTCCACCACCAGTTCCTGTATGTTTTCCATCAAGCATAAATTTCTCAGTGCCAAGACGTGACTGCTTCGCATCTTCGTAGAGTGTAAAGATATTATCAGTTAAATCTTTCCAAGAACTCACCGGTTGAATATTAACCTCGATTACACCTGGATCAGGTGTGACTTTAATAGTATCAAGACGTAAATCATGAGCAGGCTCATACCCTTCTAGCACAACTTTGATATCTAGCTTTTTAGCTACAGCTTCTATGGAGGCAGCTAAGTCTAAAAATGCATCTGTGTGGTTGAGTGGTGGCAAGAAGATATAAAGTTTTCCATTACGGACTTCGATATTTAAGGCGGTTCTTACAAACATAGCATTAGGGTCATTTTTGATCTTCATCGTTTCGACTTGCTCTGCACGTTTTTTTGCTTTTTTGCGGAACTTTTTAAGCTCTTTTGTTGGTGCAAAAAGGTCGGGCTCATGATGTGGCGCTAGCTCATCTTCAGGCTTTTCAATCAAAGAATCCATAGGCAGTCTTAGCCCAAGTGGTGAATCTCCTGGGATTAGAAAGAGGCGATCTCTTCTAAATTCCCAAGCTGAACTTACCCATGCCTTTTCATCAAAATTAAGTGGCAGTACATAACCGACCTCTTTGTTAAGTCCTTGACTTAAAACTTTTGCGATAGTTTTACGCTCTAGCGAATCTTCTAAATCGCAGTTAAGCAGGTCTAAATCAGCAGGAAGAAGAGATTCTGCCAAGATATAATGTAGAGGATCTTCATAAGCATTTATAACATTTTGATCGCTAACGCCTAGTGTTAAGGCTAGTGTTTTCATGAATTTTTGAGCATCTTTATTTGTGTAAGAGTACTCTTTATTCATATCAGCAAAAAGGCTTGGATCTTTCCAAATTTTCTTTTTATCTTTTCTCCAGATAATGGCTGTTTGCCAACGTGGAATAGGCTCACCTGGGTACCATTTTCCTTGAGAATAATGCAGTAACCCACCATTAGTAAAAGAGCCTAAAAGTTTTCGAGAGAGTACATCTGCAAGTTCACGCTTATGTGCACCATCGGCTCCTGTATTCCATTGGTCTGATTCCATATCATCTATAGAGACAAAAGTAGGCTCCCCTCCCATGGTTAGACGTACATCATTCTCTTCTAGCTCTTTATCAACATCGAATCCAAGTTTATAAATAGCATCCCATTGATCATTGCGATACGGTTTTGTAACACGAGGAGATTCAAAAACACGTGTAACAGTGTTTGAATAATCGAATTCAACCTCACATTTGTCACCAAGACCTTCAATAGCATGGGCACTCTCAAATGATGGAGTACAAGCTAAAGGAATATGTCCTTCACCAGCAAATAGCCCACTAGTAGCATCAAGACCAACCCAGCCTGCACCTGGAAGATAGACTTCAGTCCAAGCATGTAAGTCAGTAAAGTCCTCCTCAGGACCACTTGGACCATCGAGAGATTTTTCATCAGCAGAGAGTTGAACAAGATATCCTGATACAAATCTAGCTGCAAAGCCTAAGTGACGTAAGACTTGAACAAATAACCATGCATAATCTCTACAGCTTCCAAGTTTTTTGTCAAGAGTAACTTCACAAGCCTGCACTCCAACTTCAAGGCGAACAGTATAGTTTAGATATTCGTAGATAGCTTGATTAAGATAAACAATAAAATCATTTATAGGCTGTTTTTTTAAGTCTAGTGTTTTAAGGAATTTTTTGAGTTTTTTCCCTTTTTCAATTACTTCAAGATAAGGAGCAAGCTCTTTTTTGAGTTCATCTTTATATTCAAAAGGAAAGTCTTCTGCATATTCATCAACAAAGAAGTCAAAAGGGTTGATAGTAATCAAATCTGCAAGAATTTCAACATCAATCCCAAACTCAGTTACTTTCTCAGGAAAAACAATTCGAGCTAGATAGTTGCCAAAAGGGTCTTGTTGCCAGTTGATGAAATGATTTTCAGGAGTTATCTTTAAGGCATAAGATTCAATAGGTGTACGACTATGAGGTGCAGGACGCAGACGAATCACATGAGGAGAGAGTGAAATAGGTCGGTCATATTTATAATGTGTTTTATGTGAGAGTACAACTTTAAGTGCCATGAGTTTCCTTTTGAAAAATAGAGTGTGCTTATTGAGTTTTTAATTTCTTATTATATCACTAAGAGTCTTCAGTGTTGAGGTAAATTTGAGTAAAAGATATTTAAATGGCTATTTTCCCCCAGTAGGGAAGTCAGGGTATGAATAGTGTCGACTACCATTTTTTCATAGTTTACACCCAGTTATCGATAACAAGATTTTCAACTCTAATAAATTCTTTAGTATTATTTGTTATAAGTGTCATGTCTAAGCTTCTAGCATGTGCAGCTATTTGCATATCCAGTCCTCCTATAATGTTCCCTTGCTTTTCTAAAGTAGCTCTTATTTGCCCATATTCAATAGAAGCTTTTAAATCATATTCTATTATATTAAAAGGTTGTAAAAAATGCTCCAATGCTAAAAGATTTTTTTCAATATATTCACTTTTATATGCCCCATAATAAAGCTCAGATACTGTAATAGTTGAGAGTGAAATATCTCCAACATTATATTCTTGAAATTTTTGAATAACTGCTTGGGGTTTAT
>JAYEPE010000042.1:0-5309 GCA_034723735.1 Campylobacterota bacterium
AAACTCTCAACTCAATGCTATCTGTTCGCAATTGCTGACACAAGATGATTTGAATGTTCCTAAGCATTTAATAGAAAATACTCTTAAAGATGATGTACTGACTGAAATTACAATTTCGCAAGCGACAAGTTCTCTGCGTATTTTTGCAACAAAGCAGATTTATCTTTCAAAAATCACTCCCTTACTGCATGACTTTGGTTTTAATATTATTGATGAGGTTACTTATAACATTGAACATGAAAAAAATCTTATTTATATAAATCGTTTTAATCTTGCTGTTGAAGATAAAGAGAAGCTTATTGCTTCAAAAAGTAATATTGAAACTATTATTTCTAATGCCTTAATGCAAAAAAACTTTTCACAATGTAAACTTTTTTCTCTTGTATTTTTTGAAAATTTTTCCATACGAGAGGTTATGTTGCTTCGCTCATTTATTGAGTATATTAATCAAGCTGTTATTGCTATTAATCATGACAGTATTCTTTTTGCACTCATCTCTTATCACAAACTTTCAAAATATTTTATTGAGTATTTCAATATCAAATTTGATCCAAACTTAAAAAAACGTGAGGAAAAACTTAAAAAAATCTCCCAAGCAATAGAGGATGAGATTAAAATTGTTCCTAATATTACTGATGATAAGATTTTAAAACTTACCTATGCCGCCTTGCAGTCCATGTTACGCACCAACTACTTTTTAGGACATGAAAGTATTGCCTTTAAAATTGATACTAAGAGCTTTTCTGAAAATTTAAAGGGACTGCAGCCTAATATTGAAACCTTCGTTTATCATCCTGATTTTAGCGGCTTGCATCTTAGAATGAGCCGTGTTAGTCGCGGAGGACTCCGCTGGAGTGAGCGGCATGAAGATTATCGTCAAGAGATTAAATCACTTATGATTACTCAAGAGGGAAAAAATTCTATTATTATTCCTGATGGGGCTAAGGGTGGATTTGTTATTCATAAAAATAAATCTGAAATTACAAAAGAGGTTTTTCAAGATATTTATCGTCGTTTTATCAATAATCTTCTTGACCTCGTTGATAATATGGATACAGGAAAAATTGTAAAAAATCCTGATATCGTTGCTTATGATGGTGATGATGCTTACTTTGTTGTTGCTGCAGATAAGGGAACAGCTTCGATGAGTGATGTTGCTAACTCTATTGCAGTTGAACGTAATTTCTGGCTAGGGGATGCCTTTGCAAGTGGAGGCAGTAATGGATTTGGACATAAAGAGTTAGGTATTACAGCAAAAGGCTCTTTAGTCTCATCAAAACGCTTTTTTCTTGAAGAGGGTATTGACATTAACAAAGAGAGTATTACTATTGTAGGAATTGGTTCTATGAATGGAGATGTTTTTGGTAATGGACTTCTTGATTCTCAAGCCTTTAAGCTTTTGGTTGCTATCTCACATAAAGAGATTTTTGTTGATCCTGATCCTATTCCTCTAGTTGCTTTTGAAGAACGTCAACGTCTTTTTGTTGCAAAAAATGGAAGTTGGAATGCCTACAATAGTGCACTTATTTCAAAAGGTGGTGGTGTTTTTTTACGTTCACAAAAATCAATTGAACTTAGCAGCGAGATTAAAAATATGATAAAAACAACACGTAAAACACTCTCAGGAGAAGAACTTGCTCGTGCCTTTTTATGTATGAATGTTGATATGCTTTTTAATGGTGGGGTAGGGACCTATGTTAAAAGTTCAGATGAAAGTAATCTTGATCTAGGTGATAAACAAAATGAAGCAGTTAGGGTTGATGCTTCAGAACTCAAAGCGAAGGTAGTTTGCGAAGGCGGTAATCTTGGATTTACCCAAAAAGCACGTATAGAGTATGCGCTTCTTGGTGGAAAAATCAATCTTGATGGTATTGATAATGCGGCAGGAGTTAATACTTCAGACCATGAGGTCAATCTTAAGATTTTACTTAATTCTATTGTTTCTAAGGGGCTACTCAACGCCCAAGAGAGCAAGCAACTGCTCTCATCATTAACTGAACAAGTTGTGAATACGGTTCTTTGGAATAATTACTTACAAGCTGTAGCCATTTCGCGTGATGAAGCACTAAGTAAGCTTTTTTTAAATGATTTTATTATTACTATTGAAATTTTAGAATCTAATATTACTGCTTTTAATCGACGTGATCTCTTTATACCAAAAAATGAGAATATGCATGAGATTATTACATCTAAGAATACAATAGTACGTCCAATTTTAAGTTTTATGATTTCGTATTCAAAAATCTTTATTAAAGAGCTTCTCTTGCGCAGTCAATTGACTCAAGAACTTTTTACCTTAGAATATCTCTTTAAATATTTTCCAAAATCATTTATTAGTGCCTATGAGCACGAGATTAAAGGGCATCCTCTTCGTGATGAAATTATTGCTACTGTTATTGCCGATATACTTATTAATCTTCAAGGATCCACCTTTATAAGTGATTATAAAAAATTAGGTGAAGAGCGTTTTCTTATTAAAATAAAATCATACCTTATCTCAAATCAACTCTTTGGTGCCAATGATATTCGCCATGAAATTTATCGAAATGATTATAAACTTGATATCAAAACTCAATATAAACTTCTTAGTGATATTGAGCATACCTTAAATTTTTCAACACGATGGATGGTTAAATATCTTGATAACTCACAAATTGATGCGGTACATATTCTTGATTATAAACAGCCTCTTTTTGAACTGCTAAAGCGTATCAATCCCAAGGATCCAAAAAATTATCTTGATGAAAGTGAAGATTTTAATCACTTTTTTAACCATTTAGAGTATTTACGTTTTGCTATATCAACTATTATTATTAAAGAAGAGACCCATCACAGCTTTGAAAATGTTGCTGAACTTTTTTATAAGGTTGTTAATGAATTTAAGATTCTTAATATTATAACCACACTAGATACCATTGAAATATTAAGTAAAAATGAGATCAAACTCAAGCATCAACTTTTACAGTTTATAGAATTTATTGTAGTTCATTTTACGCAAAATATTTTAGAATTTCAACGTATAAATGAGTCTTCAGAAGTTGCATTTGCAAGTTATATTGCCAATGATGAAGAGGGATTTAAGCAGATCAAGTCAGAGATAGATAATTTTACAAGCAAGGAGCAAAAAGATATTAAAGATATCGCAGTTACCGTAAATCAGCTTATGTCTTCTGCTATGTAATGTTTAAGGAATTTTATCCTTAAACATCAGTATATGCAGACTCTTTTGGCCATCTATTTACAGTCATTTTAGAAAACTTATCAAGATAATCCCAAAAATCATCTTTAATTCTCTGCTCTATATCGAGATCTTGAAGTACTTCTCTAAATGTTCCTAGCCACTCGTTACGTGATTTGAGATAGATAGAGAAATCTTTATGTAAATCAATCATATATTGATCCAAATCAACATCTTTCATGGAAGCATCATAGATTGACGGTCCGCCACAAATTTGAATAAAAAATTTTGTATTTTTCTTTTTCACCTCTTCAAATTCATCAGGATCTTGAGGAAAAAAATGTGCAATATCACTTTCATAAATTTTGTCATAAAATTTATACATTAATTCTTGCATTCCTTCATAGCCTAATGTTTGAAAAAATTCTGGATCAGGATTTTTAAAACTAACCTTTTCATCTTTAACTGCTTGTGTTATCTCATAATTCATCTACTTTTCCTTTTATTTAGATTTTTTCTAGGGCCTTATCAATACGAGAGATAGTCTCATCTTTGCCAATAATAGCCATAATACTATCGATTCCTGGTCCACCCATTTTACCAAGCAAGGCAATACGAAGTGGCTGTCCAATCTTGCCAAAACCTATCTCACGTTCAGCAACTACAGTTTCAACTAAATGATGATAATCACTTGGTAGATGTAAAACTTCTGTTGCTATAACACGTGCTTTAAAATCTTCCAAGATAGCTTTTGCTTCCCCTTTAAAAGCTTTTTTAACTGCTTTTGCATCATACGATGTGGGAGTATCTAGTATCTCTTTGATTTGTGAAACCATCTCTAGCAAAGTTTTTGAACGTTCTTTGATAGAATCAAGTAAAATCTCTTTTTTATCATGAGAGCTAAGCACCAAGTCATACTCTTCAAGTAATTTTGCCAAAGTATCATTAGAGCTATTTTTAATATAATGAGCATTGAGCCAATCAAGTTTTTCAGTATTATAAATTGAAGCAGATTTATTAATATCATTTGGACTAAAAAGAGCTAACATCTCTTCAAATGAGAAAATTTCTTGATCTCCATGACTCCAACCTAAACGTACTAGAAAATTTAGAAGTGCTTCAGGAAGATATCCCATCTCTTTATACATCATCACATCAGTGGCGCCATCACGTTTTGAGAGTTTTTTACCATTTTCATTATGAATCATTGGAACATGATAAAACTCAGGCAGATCAAAACCAAGAGCATCGTAAACAACTATCTGCTTGGGTGTATTGGAGAGGTGATCATCTCCACGAATAACACTATTTATACCCATCAGAGCATCATCAACAGCTACGACAAAGTTATATGTTGGTGCTCCATCACTACGTGCGATAATAAAGTCATCTAAGATATCATCCACATTAAAAACTATCTCACCTTTAATGCCATCTTTAACAGTTATTGTACCACTAAGAGGTGCTTTGATACGAATAACAGGATTAACACCTTGGGGTGGTGTTGCATCAAAATCGCGATATGTCCCATCATAACGGGTTCGTTCTTTATTCTTCATTTGAGTTTCACGGAGTGTATCAAGCTCTTCACGACTCATGTAACAGCGATAAGCCTTACCCTCTTCAAGGAGTTGCTCAATATACTTTTTATATATTTCATCGCGTTGTGACTGATAGGTAATCTCACCATCGTGCTCTAATCCAATCCACTCAAAAGCTTTAATAATTGCTTTAGTTGCATCTTCGTTATTGCGGCTTTTATCAGTATCTTCAATACGTAAAACAAACTTTCCTTTATTACGTTTAGCCCATAAGTAGCTAAAAAGTGCTGTTCGTAAGCCACCAATATGGAGGTAGCCTGTAGGGCTTGGTGCAAAGCGTGTGACTGTCATCGTATTTCCTAATGAGTAATTGGCGAATTTTACCGTATTTATAGTAAAATGCCACACTTTAATTCAAAGATAATTTATGTACAAAATCCTATTACTGCTTTTGTTAACAAGCTTTTTACATGCACAGATGATGAATGGTGTTGCTATTTTAGTTAAGAAAGAGCCTATTACTCTTTATGATGTTGAACAAGAGATGCGTCAGAGCAAGAAGTCACTTAATGAGGTTGTCGATATATTAA
>JAYEPE010000043.1:0-5284 GCA_034723735.1 Campylobacterota bacterium
TAGCGAAAATATTTCACAAAAAGAGAGAATTGAAAAGCTCAATCAAGTAGCAATTAAACAAATGAAAATCTTACTAAGTGACGATCGAAATAAAAAGTTATTACAGGATAAAAATTGAAAATCTTAGTAACAGGAACAGCAGGTTTCATTGGTCATGCTTTAGCAAAAAAACTACTAGATCGTGGTGATGAAATAGTAGGATTAGATAACATCAACAACTACTATGACGTTACTTTAAAGTATGGACGATTGGAAGAGTTAGGAATGGACTGCCGTGCTTTGCTCGCACTGACAGAATAAGATTTAAATTAATTTAAAAAAGGAAAAATAAATGAGTAGAAAAGTAGCCCTAATCACAGGAATAACAGGCCAAGACGGTTCATATTTAGCAGAGTTCTTATTGAAAAAAGGATACGAAGTCCATGGCATCAAACGTCGTGCATCACTTTTTAATACTGACCGTATTGATCACCTCTACCAAGACCCTCATGAAAAAAACATTAACCTTACTCTTCACTACGGTGATATGACAGACTCAATGAATCTAACTCGTATTATTCAAGAAGTACAACCTGATGAAATCTATAATCTCGCAGCTATGAGTCATGTAGCTGTCTCTTTTGAAACACCAGAATATGTTGCAAATGCAGATGGAACAGGTACGCTTAGAATTTTAGAGGCCGTAAAACTCCTAGGTCTTAGTGAAAAAACAAAGATCTATCAAGCTTCTACCTCAGAGCTTTATGGAAAAGTCCAAGAGACACCTCAAAGTGAAACTACACCATTTTACCCACGCTCTCCTTACGCAGTTGCCAAGATGTATGCATATTGGATTACTGTAAACTATAGAGAGGCTTACGGAATGTTTGCTTGTAATGGCATTCTCTTTAACCATGAGTCTCCTGTTCGTGGTGAAACTTTTGTTACGCGTAAAATTACAAGAGCAGCTTCAAAAATAGCTCTAGGTCTTCAAGACAAATTACACCTAGGAAACCTTGATGCCAAACGTGACTGGGGACATGCTAAAGATTACGTACAGATGATGTGGCTTATTCTTCAAGCTGATGAGCCTGAAGATTGGGTAATTGCGACAGGTCAAACAACAACTGTACGTGACTTTGTAACAATGTCATTTGCTCATGCTGGAATTGAACTGGAATTTAAAGGTGAGGGTGTTGATGAGAAGGGCTACGTCCTTACATGTAACAATCCTAAATACCAAGTAGAAGTAGGCAGTGAAGTTGTAGCCGTAGATCCACGTTACTTCCGTCCAACAGAAGTTGATTTGCTTTTAGGTGATCCTACTAAAGCAGAAGAGAAGCTTGGTTGGAAAAGAGAATATGCCCTAAAAGAGCTTGTTGATGACATGATGGAAAGTGACTTAAAGCTTATGACAAAAGATCAATTTCTTAAAGATGGTGGTTACACTACCATGAATTACTTTGAGTAGTAACAGTATGGAAATAACTTCTAAAATATACATAGCAGGTCACCGTGGACTTGTTGGTTCTGCTATTGTTAAAAACCTAACAGCAAAAGGTTACACCAATCTTGTAACCCGCACCCATCAAGAACTAGACTTACTAAACCAACAAGCAGTAGCAGACTTCTTTGAAAGTGAAAAACCTGAGTATGTTATTTTAGCTGCTGCTAAAGTAGGTGGTATTGTGGCAAATAACACTTATCGTGGAGAATTCATCTACGAAAACATCCAAATTCAGAACAATGTCATTCATCAAAGCTATGTTCATAAGGTCACAAAACTACTATTCTTAGGTTCTACATGTATTTACCCTAAATTAGCGCCGCAACCTATGCCAGAAGACTGTCTGTTAACCTCACCGCTTGAATACACTAATGAACCTTATGCAATCGCTAAAATAGCAGGTATTAAGATGTGTGAGAGCTATAACTTACAGTATGGTACTAACTTCATCTCAGTCATGCCAACCAATCTTTACGGTATTAATGATAACTTTGATTTAGAGACATCACATGTTCTTCCTGCACTGCTTCGAAAAATGCATGAAGCAAAACTAAACAATACCTCTCAGGTTGAAATCTGGGGAAGTGGAAAACCAAGACGAGAATTTCTCTATTCCGATGATATGGCAGATGCCTGTGTCTTTATTATGGAAAATAGAGACTTTAAAGATACTTTCTCAACAAGCAAAGAGATACGCAATACTCACATTAACATTGGAACAGGTGTTGACATAAGCATACGAGAACTAGCAGAGACAATTAAAAAAATAGTGGGCTATGACGGTGAACTCTATTTTAATGATACTAAACCTGATGGAACTATGGTGAAACTAACTAATCCTAGTAAGCTTCATGCTCTTGGTTGGAAACACACTGTAGAACTTGAAGAGGGAATTGGTAGGGTTTATGAGTGGTATTTAAAGGCTAGCAATGACTAATATTATTTTATGTGGTGGAAGCGGTACACGTCTTTGGCCAATTAGTCGTACTTTGATGCCAAAACAGTTTGTAAAACTTTTTGCAGATAAGTCACTTTTTCAACTTACAGTGGAGCGTAATAAATTTACATGTAATTCACAATTTATTGTTTCTAATGTGGAACAATATTTTTTAGCATTTGATCAACTTGAAGAACTACATCTTAACAGAAATCAATTTTTACTTGAGCCGGTAGGTCGAAATACAGCACCGGCTATTGCCTTGGCTTGTATGAATCTAAGTGCTGATGAGATTGTATTAGTCACGCCTTCAGATCACTTAATAAAAGATGAAATGGCTTATGCAGAGGTACTAAAGAAAGCTCAGAAATTGGCAAGTGATGACAACTTGGTGACATTTGGTATTGCACCAGACTATGCTGAAGTTGGATTTGGCTACATAGAAGCGGCAGAAGATAGTAATGTCAAAGCATTCCATGAAAAACCTAATGCTCTAACAGCTCAGGAATATGTTAATGCTGGAAACTACTACTGGAATAGTGGAATGTTCTGTTTTAAAGCAGGAGTGTTTTTACAAGAGCTTGAACAATATGCTCCAAAAATCTATTCTACATGTAAAACTGCTTTTGAAAATCAGCAAAACATTGCAGATAACCAACTGCGTATTACACACGAGCATATGATGAATATTCCTGATGACAGTATTGATTATGCTGTTATGGAAAAAAGTACTAAAGTTAAAGTGGTGCCATCTAACATTATGTGGAGTGATGTAGGAAGTTTTGATGCCCTGTATGACGAACTACCAAAAGATAGCTTGGGCAACACTATTGATAAAAATCATATTGGTATTAACAGCCATAATAATCTCATTTATGGAGATAAACGTAAAATTGCTACTGTAGATATTGATGACTGCATCATAGTTGACACGGGTGACGCTCTGCTTATTTCTAAAAAAGGGAGTAGCCAAAAAGTTAAAGAGGTGGTTGCAAAGGTCAAAGAGACAACAGAGTTGCATCAAGTTCACTTAACGGCACACCGTCCATGGGGAACTTACACAGTACTAGAAGATACACCTGGCTACAAAGTAAAAAGAATAGTTGTTAAGCCAGGAAAAAGGTTAAGTCTACAAAAACATTATCATCGAAATGAGCACTGGATTGTAGTAAGTGGTACCGCTACGGTTACAGTAGGTGATGAAATAAAATACATAAGACCAAATGAGAGTACTTACATAAAGATGGGTGAAGTTCACAGACTTGAAAATGAAGGTAAGATTCCTGTTGTACTTATTGAAGCACAAGTTGGGGAATATACTGGTGAAGATGATATTGTGAGAATTGAGGATGATTTTAAAAGAGATAGGTAATAATTTTTTTAAAAACCAATATTCGTACTAAATATGGTATGTATTTATTGATTATTCGTGTCATTTGTACTACAATATAAAAAATGCAAGGTGGTTAGCAATATGAAACGTTGGATATGGGAACAAGATGATTATCCCAATTTCATATACGATATAAATAAACTAGAACAATTGATTCAAAAAGTATCCTTAGAGCAAGGTTATCTTATAGCAATGAGTAAGGTTATGGATCATGATAATATTGTTCAAAGACAACTAGAAGCACTAGAGAGTGAAGCTATTAGTACAAGTGCCATTGAAGGTGAAATTTTAAATCGTGATAGTGTAAAAGCCTCTATTAAAAGGAAGCTAGGGATTGATGAGAGTAATTATAATAAAATAGATATAACAACAGATTATTTGGTTGAAGTGCTTATTGATGCAAACAGTAATTATCAAGATGATTTGATACTTGAAAGACTTTTTGGCTGGCATAATGCACTTTTTTCTAAAGGCTATAGCGGATTTACTAAAATTAATGTTGCCGAGTTTAGAGATGAAGAGACTATGGAAGTTATCTCTGGCCCAGTAGGTAAAGAAAAAACTTACTATGTTGCACCACCAAGGAAAATAGTTGAAAAAGAGATGGAGAGATTTTTACAATGGTTTAACAATACAGAGTCAAGCCTTATAAAAGCGGCTATTGCCCATTTATGGTTTGTTATTATCCATCCATTTGACGATGGTAATGGTCGTATCACTAGAGCTATAACAGATTTGGTATTATCAAAAATAGAAAGCTCTAAAATATCAAAACTCTATTCTATGTCAAGTGCGATTAACAGCGATAGAAAGGGATACTATAATGCACTTGAGCATACAACCGGATATGTAAGAAAAAAAGATAATTTCTTAGATATTACTCTTTGGTGTGAATGGTTTTTATCAACTTTATATTCAGCACTGCTTGATACCAAAAAAAAGTTAGGCTATATTATAAATAAAACAAAGTTTTGGGATAAACATAAAAACAATAATCTAAATGCTAGACAAATAAAAGTACTTAATAAAATCCTTGATATGGGTATTGAAAACTTTAAAGGCAATCTGAGTAAAAAGAAATATATTAAAATTGCCGACACCACATCGACCACTGCCTCAAGAGATATAAAAGAATTGATTTATTTAGGTTGTATAAAACAAGTTGAAGGAACTATTGGAAAAAATACTCGATATGTAGTTAATATTTGAAGTGACGTGGCAATCTAGTTTTACATGTAATTATATTTAGTTACAATAATATACATGTGATTTTAAGCAATAATTCACGTTAATTAAAGTTTACATGGAAGGTTAATTGTTGAAAAACATTCTCATCATCTCCGTCATTGCGAGCGAAGCGCGGCAATCTAGTGTTGCACCCCAAGAGTACTTCCTCGTTCCTGACTGCGCTGTAGATTGCGCTTCGCTCCTCGCAATGACAGATATTTTAAGGCAGGAGTGTAAAATT
>JAYEPE010000044.1:0-5253 GCA_034723735.1 Campylobacterota bacterium
ATGATTTGGGAATGTTTCAACTTGCAGGAACTTCTGTTGCCGTAGCCAACTCTCATGAAAAGCTTAAAAAACATGCCACGATTATCTCACAACATACAAATGATGAAGATGCTGTAGCTAAGTATCTAGAAAGGCTATAGATGAAAACAAAATCAAGCTTTTTTCCCATGATAATTATTGGAATTTTATTTTTTATCTTTGGCTTTGTGACATGGCTTAATGGCTCACTTATCCCCTTTTTAAAAATCATCTGTGATTTGAATGAATTTCAAGCTCTTTTTGTTACCTTTGCTTTTTATATTGCTTATACTGTGATGGCTTTTCCTATGTCTTTTGTTTTGGATAGAACAGGCTATAAAAATGGTATGGCTATTGGCTTGGGTATTATGGCTGTTGGTGCTCTGCTTTTTATTCCCTCAGCGCTTAGTGCTAATTATCTACTCTTTTTATTGGCACTTTTCACCTTGGGAACAGGGCTGACAATTCTACAGACAGCTTCAAATCCTTATGTTGTTCATATTGGTCCAATTGAGAGTGCAGCGATGCGTATTAGCATTATGGGACTTATCAATAAAAGTGCTGGTGTCTTGGTTCCTCTGCTCTTTACTGCTTTGATATTATCTGATATCAACATAAGTGAAAATCTCTCATCTGAGGAGATAGAGACCCTAGCCTCACGGCTTATTATGCCCTATATTATTATGGCTGTTGTACTTGTAGGACTCATAGGATTAGTTAAATTCTCCTCACTTCCTGAGCTTGATTTTGAGAAAGAAGAGAGCGTTGAAGCTAAAAGTATTTTTCACTTTCCCCGTGTAGTATTGGGAGCTATTGCACTTTTCTTTTATGTGGGTATTGAAGTCATTGCGGGTGATACTATCGGTTTATATGGACAGAGCTTACATGTAAGCCATTTTACCTCGCTCACCTCTTATACTATGGTCTTTATGGTCTTGGGTTATCTTATTGGTGTGCTCTTTATTCCTCGTTATCTTTCTCAAGAAAAAGCACTTATTGGCTCTGCGCTAGCGGGAATACTTTTACTAATAGGTGTAGTTCTTGGCTCAAGTGAGAGTGATAGTATTTCAGCCCTACTATGGGGTTGGTCTGGCGTTGCGACACTTCCTAACACCGTAACCTTTGTAGCCCTCCTAGGCATGGCTAACGCCTTAGTTTGGCCAACTATCTGGCCTCTCGCGCTTGAGGGTCTTGGAAAATATACCGCTCAAGGAAGTGCCTTACTTATTATGGCGATTGCAGGAGGTGCCTTGTTGCCCCTTGTTTTTGGTAAAGTAGCACAGTTAAGCGATATGCAAATGGCTTATTTAGTAGGGATTCCTTGCTATCTTTTTATTCTCTATTATGCATTTAAGGGACATAAGATAAGATCTTGGTAGCTACCATTTTTGATTTAGCTTATCCACTTTTATCTTCTGAGAAGAGAGACGATCTCTTTTCACATAAATTCTCTCTACCTCTTTGTCATAATCACTAACACGAGAATCATACATCGCTTCACCCACGATGGCAGGGAGTTTACACTCTCCTGCTGTAGTCACTCGCAATGGTGTAAAATAGGTCATAGCATCACCTCCTAAAGAGAGGAAAGTTAAGATTCTATCATCACGAATATCTTGATAATCAGCTCTAAATGAAGCGGAATTTTTTACCTCTTGTATGCGTTTGTGCGCTTGGACTCTCTCGTTAATAATCTCAAAACAGCTAGGAATCCTATCGCTAATAACAATATTTTCTAACTTTTGCGGACTCTGTACTTCTACTTTTGAATAAATCAAATCACCAAGAGTTATATCTTTTAAATCAACTGTTTGCCCTTTTTCATTTACGTAAGAGCGTCTAATATTGAGTGCTTTCGTATTACCTAGGATATCATCGTGCTTCACTTCTCTTGGAAGGTATTGTGAAACTTCTATATTATAATTTATCAGCCTTTTTGAATCTAAAATGATAGTAGCTTTATCTAACTCACGCTCTAAATTAAAACTCTCTTTATAGCTCTCTTTTTTATTATTAATATCTAAAGTAACATCCATTGCATTATCTGTTTCACCCTTATAATACGTTGCCAAAGCACGCATAAGCATCGCTTTTTCTTGGGTTGAGTAGAGTGAAGTGGCTGCTTTTTGTGTAGCTTCAAGAAGTGCTTGTGAAACATAATTTTTCTTAAAGTTCTCTACATGTAGATAGAGTGCAAAAGAGAGATTACGTAAACGGCTATAAAAGTCATGTCCTAATGTTCTTATATCAGAAATCTTACTTAAATCATAAGATTCAATAGTAGTTAGTATCTGAATCATCTCTTTATTCATTCTAGCATTTTTCAAGATAACAGCCATCATATAATGACTTAAAAGATTTTGCTTATACAAATTTTTATCATAAAGTGTATTGACCAAAGAGATATCTAGTTTTTTACTTTTTGATAGAAGGTATGAGGCATACATACGCTCAAAATTTGAAATATTTCCATACTTATATTTGCCACGACCTTGCGCCATTGATTGCAATGCATTGAAAGTATTACGAAGCAAGGCATCAGGTACGCTATATCCAAACTCCTTTACATGTAAGAGCATATCACTTGCATAAATAGAGGCGTAAGGATTCACATAACCTCCCCTATTCCAATAAGAGAACTCACCACCATGTCCTTGTATATTGGCTAATTTTTCTATGCCCGCTTTTATGAAATAGTCTCTATCTCTTAAGAGATTTTTACTCTCATCTGAACTGTCACCCTCTAAAAAATCTTCAAGATATAGCATAGCAAATAGCTTAGAACTTGTCTGTTCTGCACATCCATAAGGGTAATCCACAAGATAATTCACACTTCCTTTAAGTTGCGACAAAAAGTTATTTGAGACACTCATAGTAATCTCTGCTGGAGTATCTTTGCTCAAATACTTTTCAGGTATTTTAAACTCTTTAGAACTGTTTAGTTCGCCTCGAAGTACATGTGTTTGAAGCGGATAAGCATAGACTACAGGAAGCTCAACTTTATCAAAATAGCTACTATTTACATCACTTGCTGTAATTTTTATTTCACCTTTTCCAAATGCTTTAGCATGAACTTGCATCTTGTAAAGCTGAGAGCTTTTAGCTGCAAGGCTAATTGTTTGAGCTAAGCCTTTTACGCTTAGTTGCTCAGAACTTTGGGCTCTTAGACTCGCATTGATTTCATCTGCTGTGGTATTAAAAATACGAACAGGGATATTCAGGGTATCACCTATCAAGCTAAAACGTGGATACGTTGGCTTAATAATAATATCATCACGCACAATCAAATCTGTTGACAGGGCACCAATACTCTCTTTGCCTAAACTCACTACAACAATTTTTGCTTGTCCATTAAAAGCTGGAACAGGAATTTTCACCTTGGTATATCCACTACTATCTGTTTGAATGAGACCTGACCAGAAAAGAAAAGGCTTAACTCGCTTGGCTCCTGTATCGGGAGCCTTATGTTTTTGTGCTTTTTTCAACTCACTTGCAGAATCCCCTCCAAAATTAAGCATTTTTCCTTGGGTTAGATAGTGCATTACTTTATCATAGAGATCATAATAGGCCACCTTTTTATCAGCTTTGCGCCTGAAAAATTCAAAAGGTTTCGGTGGCTCTTGTTGGCTTATTTGTAAAATACCCTCATCAACAACAGAGACAAGAATAGTAGCATTTTTTTCACTTTGAATCTCAAGAATAGCATCTTGATTTGAGCGTGTTAGTTTAGGAACTTTCATGGTGATTTTACTATGATGCGCATCTTTGTTTGGCTTAACAAAGTGCGAACTTAGCGCTCTAAAAGGGATAAGAGTTGATGGTGTATCTGTAGCCCTTACTACAGAGGTATGCAGATAGAGACCATCTTTTAAATCAAAATTTAGAGGGATATCTAGCGTAGCAGATCCTTTTTTGATATCAATAACTTTATACCATAAGATTTTCTCACCCTCAAGACTCACTAAAAGACGTCCTTTAAGAATTGGTGAAGTGATAGATACTTTGAGAATCTCTGATTTTTTATAGAAACGATCTTCAAATGAAACTTGAACTTTTCGCATATCATTTGTTGGTGAGATAGGATTATAATCCCAACCTCTCACACTAAAGTTTTGACTACTGCTGTGTCCTGATAATCTATCATGTACTTCAATAACATAATCACCACTACTCTCAAATTTACGTGAAAAATGCTCTCCGGAAGTAACTCTAAAGTTCTCAATATCCTCATACTCTTTTGACCAACGATAATAACCATTAGCATCATACACATAGTGCCATCTATAGCGTTTAATAAAGACATCTAAAAGCGAAGTTTTCTCTTTTTGAGTTAGAGGATCAAGCAAGAGAGTATCAACCTCTAAAGCCTCTGTTTTATCAATACTTGTATCAGCCACTTGTACCCCAACCATATGTTTATAAGCATACAAATCAACACGCTTATAGCTACTTACACCTCGTCCATCATCAAAGACCGTAAATGCCATCTGCGCTTCAAGCATAGAGGGAACTTTTTGCTTTACATGTAAGGGTAAGGCAACTTCCACCTCTCCTTTGTCATCTAAGAGAAGTTGACGACTTATATCAAAATAGTTAAGCTTATTTTTATCTCGTAAGCTCTCATTATTAAAGGAGTAGTTTTTATACGTCTTATTAGTATAGTTTTTTGCTAAGGCATTGAGGCGTAGCTCTGCTTTTAAGCCTGATGAGGGTGCTCCAAAAAGATATTTTGAAGAGAGTTTCGCTTTCATAAGCTCTCCAATAGCATAAGCCTCTTTTTTAAATTCAATTTTATTTTTGATTTTTTGAGGCATAAAAGCTTCAACACTAAAGCTCTTACGTGCCAATACCCTCCCCGAAAAATGGACATTTAGTCGGTATTTACCTGTTTTATACTCTTGTAACATTGGCAGTGTAAAATTGAGTGCACCTACCTCATTAGTAGTATGCTCTTTTGCATAAATTTCTCTATATGATGGATCAGTAATAGTAATCTTAAGAGGCATCTTAGGCGCTGAGCTAAACTCTTTATCTTTTAAAACAATCAAGCAAGAGAGCTCTCCTTGGGGGCGTATAAGCTTACTTTGAAAATAGACTAAGGCCTTATATTTATCATAAAGGCGCTCGGTATATGGGAGTGTCACGCCATTAAGTGCATCATTTAAAACTAAGAAATTTTGCTCTTTTTTATACTTAATAACTATAGAGCGTGGTGTCTGCTGGGAGAGATTTTTT
>JAYEPE010000045.1:0-5243 GCA_034723735.1 Campylobacterota bacterium
GTTGGTGGCTTTTAGGTTTTTGAGGTAGTCGTAGGTCATTTTATTTTACATTACCTAATTCAAATTTCATTAATATTTTTACACTACAATTCAATTTGAATTTCCTTCGGGACACCCATCTTTTTTTCTGGTGGGAGAAAATCATTAAACATTTATCAACTCCTTGAATTTTCTTTTTAATTTCTTCTTCTAACTCTGAGTTGATTTTACTCTGGAAGCAGTTGAGTGCTGATGGGGAGGTTGATGCATTTTTATTAGTGATAATCCTCATAATTTATAGTTATGCTCACCTCTAAAAACCCTAGTAAGCCTCAGCGATGATGAGAAATTTATAATCGCTGTAGAACTTTTGAAGTCTTTTGTTTATAAACGACTTAATCATTTGAGTATTATATCACATGTCGCACACTATGCAATATTATACTACTTTTGCAAAAACTAAAGGAGATGAGGCATAATTAACGTTTATTTTAAAACTTTATCCACTTTTGTCTGTAGTTTCTTTTTATGAAGTAGGCGATCAAGTTTTGCTTCAGTTTGCGCATTTAAGGGCTGAACTTCTTTCTCTTTTTTTAGAGGTTTTTCTTTTTCAAGTACTTTTTTTACAGGAGATTTTTGAGGTTTAAAGGTATAAAAAGAGTAGAAAAAGTAGAGTGTAAATCCAAAAATCAGTAGCCATTTTAAGCCAAAGAGTGATTGTATAGTTATACTAATATTACTGCTTTGATTAAGCTCAAAAATATCACTATAAAAAAATGAAATTTCGGTAATACTGATAACGCCAAGAAATATGATAAATATTGAAGTAAAATATTTTCTAAAAATGGTGTAGGTAAAGAGGGTACGATAGAGAGAGCGTAACATTAGAAAAGTGAAATTCCAAAAAAGGCTAAAATTCCCATAACACTCATACTTTTCATCTTATCAATAATCTTACGCTCCTCATCAGCAATAATGATTTCAAGGTCTTCTTCACTAAAGGTATTGATATCTTTTTGAGCTAAGATAATGGTAACTTTTGCATTTTCAATAGCACGGGCACGTATATTAAGGCGTATTTTTTCACGTGTTGCTTCTGGTAAATTTGTAATTGTTTTTATAATAGATAATGACATGGAGGGATTATATCTAAGCTTCTTACATGTAAAGTAAATTATATAGCCATTAAATAGACATCTTTTTATGAGATACTAACAAGTAAGAGAGCTACTAACCAACCAATTGCTCTCTTATTCCCAATCTTTATATTTATCTCCCACATGTTTATCTTTTTTATAGCGTCTATTATTGATACTTTTTTCTATCTGATTGAATTGATACAGGAGTGTTTCTTTAATATCATCAATCTCTTTATCACTCTCTTTAAATGCTATCATCTGTTTAATAAGCTTTTCAAGCTCATTATATTCACCTTTATACAGAGCAATGCTCTCTACACGCTCTAGATATCGTAAATTGTTGAGAACTTTTTTATCATAAGCCTCTTTAGATATATTTTCAGACTTTAAAAGATAGGTGACAATACTATGAGAAAAACGCTCTAAGACGCGAATATAACGTAAACGTTTTGCATTATCAACTTTTGATGCCATTGTCTCTCTTTTTTTTTGTATAATTATGCCATTATTTACATGTAAGGTTTTTATGAAAACAGTATTTCTCTCATTAATGCTACTAACACTCTCACTTTTTGCTGAAGTTAAACAAGAGTTTGCCACACAAAAGCTTCTTAATTCTAAAATTAAGATTATAGATATTCGTACTCCAGGTGAATGGCGTGAGACAGGTCTTTTGAAAGGTTCTATCCCTATTATGTTTTTTGATGAACGTGGTAAGTATGATATGAATACATTTCTTAGAGAACTCAATCAACATATCAAAAAAGATGAAGAGTTTGCTCTTATTTGCCGTACAGGAAGTCGTACGCATACACTTTCAGATTACCTTGATAGAGCGCTTGGCTATAAGGTCATCAACATACGCGGTGGTATTCTCTATGCTATAGGAAATAAACTTCCTATTGAGTCATATCGAGCTATCAAGTGATTAAAAAAAAGGTTGTTATCTTTTTAGCTATGCTTGTATTTAGGATAGCTCTTGTATTTGGACTTATTGCTTTGATTGCTTTTTTATTGTGGGGAATTTTGTATCTTATTTTAGTCTAATATCATTCGCAATGACTAACGTTTAAATCGAAATCCTTCAGTCTCAAAAAGTTCTCGAATACGAGGCTGAATATCACCTTGAAATTCCATAAACTCTTCTTTAAAGCTTCCACCTGTACCTAACTTTTTCTTCATCTTTTTAAGGAGTGCCTGGGCATCATCTTTGCTTACATGTAAAGGTCCAAGCAATGTAACAACTTTACCACGGCGTTTCTCTTTTTTAAAATAGAGTTGATGTTTTGAGGGTTCAGTGATTTCAATTTTTACTTTTTTAGGAGCTGTCTTAACTTCTTGCCAATCAGAGCCGAAGTCTGCTCCGATATTTAGATCTAGTTTTTTACCTCGGCTCATAATTATGAAGCGTCTTTTGCAAATTGACGCAGTATTGAGATACCTTTATCAGGAAAATCATCTTTTTTTATATGTTTTAAAACTTGATTAGGAGAGCTAATAGTTTCATCATACAAAATAACAATAATCTCATCATTTGCTTGTACAAAGCTGTTTTCGCCTAGAACGCTATAGCGCGTTGCACCAATACTAATAATAGCCTGCTCTGGGTTCTTACATGTAAGGAGGTATTCATTAATCGGCTCAAGTGGACCGAAGTCTTTTTGAGTATTAATCTGATTTTCCATCCATGTAATAAGCTTTTGATAAAAATAGCTATACCCCGTAAGCGCAACATCTTCACCACAACGAAATATATCACCATCGCGTCTTAAAAATGAAGCGATATGCCAAGAATCCATCACTCCACCACTCTCAAAACGGTCAATAGGAATAAGTGTATCACTAAAGCCTTTTGATGCAGTTCCCCAGTTTTTCTTTTCAGAGATTTTTTTAGCACCCTCTTTACGAATAGAGGCATCATTGTAAGCACCAAAATGCGTAGGAATGATTTTACTCAACTTTCCATTTTCATATTTCAAATCACACAATAAGCCTACTTCAGGTTCTACTTGAACATTTGCCTCTTCTTTAGGAAGAATTAGCGTATCACTTGAAAGTGGAAAAACTCCTAGCTGATTATCAAAATTTGGAAGATAAAAAGGGAAAAGTCCTTTAGGGCCATTTTCATCTTCAGTAACAACATCTTTAAAATCTTCTAACTCACCAGCCTGCTCAAGGTGCAGAGCAAAATTACCCGCTACCCCTAGTCCTATGACATTTTTAAAGTGTTCCACTAGCTTTAGCCTCCGCAAACTGCTCATATGTTCCTTTGAAGTCTGTATATGTTCCATCAGGATGAAGCTCTATAACACGAGTGGCAAAAGCATCAAGAAGTTCACGGTCATGAGAGACACAAATTACATTTCCAGTAAAGTTGTAAAGTCCTTCACCAAGTGCAACAATAGCTTCAAGATCAAGGTGATTGGTAGGCTCATCAAGCACTAGAAAGTTACCCTCTTCAAGCATCATTTTAGAGAGCATCATACGGTGTTTTTCACCACCTGAAATCTTCTCAACACTCTTCTCTTGTTGTTCGCCATTAAAAAGCATACGCCCTAAACAGTTGCGAATCTCTGCAATATCACGCTTAGGGTCAAAGGCGCGTAACCAGTCATATAGAGTGCCATCACCACTTATCTGTTCTGTAGTATCTTGTGGAAAATAGGACTGCTCAATAGTGGCACCCCATTTTACATCACCCTCGCTAGGCTTTAGCTCTTCCATAATGATTTTTAAAAGTGTTGATTTTCCAACACCATTGGGACCTAAAATTGCAATTTTCTCATCTGGCTCTATACGAAGATCTACATTTTTCAAAACATCTAAATCATCAAAAGAGTGAGAAATATTATTTACTTCTAAGGCTTCACCACCCATTTTTCGTTTTGCTTTAAAAACAATACTTGGATCACGTCGGCTTGATGGTTTAATATCTTCAAACTCTAATTTATCTAGCTGTTTTTGACGAGAAGTTGCCTGTTTTGCTTTGGAAGCATTCGCAGAGAAACGGCGGACAAAAGCTTCAAGCTCTTCTTTCTCTTTGAGTTTTTTACTATTATCCATCTCTTGCTGTTTTGCGATAACATTTGCTGCTATATACCAATCATCGTAAGTCCCAGTAAAGCCACGAATTTTTTGATAATCAACATCTAAGATATTTGTAACAACTGCATTTAAAAAGTGCCTATCGTGAGAGATAACTACCATAGTCCCCTCATGACGCTGTAGCTCATTTTCTAACCAGCCAATAGACTCGATATCCAAGTTATTTGTAGGCTCATCGAGGAATAAGACATCAGGTTTCGGATAGAGAACTTGTGCTAATAAAACTTTGAATTTGTCAGAAGTTTTGAGTGTTGACATCAAGTTGTCATGCTCATCAGCAGGGATCCCAACGTTTTCTAATATCTTAGCGATATTAACATCATATTCGTAAGTAGGGTCTTCTTCAACACAGATCACTTCAAGCTCAGCAAGACGATTGTTTGTTGCATCATCTTCAAAGTCGCCTGTTACATAAAGCTCTTCTTTCTCTTTGATAGCATCATAAAGACGTCTATTTCCATAAAGAACCGCGTCCATAACCGTATAATCTTCAAAAGCAAACTGATTTTGCCCCAAAACACCAACTTTGAGCCCATTTTCAACAGACACTTCTCCGTCAAATTCTTCGATAAGTCCACTCAGAATATTTAAAAAGGTTGTTTTTCCCGCACCATTTGCCCCAATAAGACCATAACGCTTATGACGGTCTAATTTGAGATTGATATTATCAAATAAAACACGACTACCAAATCGCATTGTTAGATTGATTGTTTGTACCATAATTGTTTCTCTTTACATGTAATATTTTCGCGATTATAGCGAAATATTTACACGTCTTGACAATGAGTAGCTTTTTTATACTTCACGTCTATCTTTTCGACCCATTCAAGCAAATAGTACAATTTGATGAGACTCTTTGAAAAGAGTCTCAATATGGATACAAAAAGTTAGCTACACTTTTGACAAATCCCTTTTACAAGGACATCTTGTACAATATGGTTTTTAATATCTAAGCTAATCTTATCTTTAAGACACTCTATAGTGTTACAGTTGTTACAGATAAAGTGAGCGTGAGGGGTG
>JAYEPE010000046.1:0-5168 GCA_034723735.1 Campylobacterota bacterium
GAACTGGCTTTGGTCCTACTATTAAGGTAGCTAAGCAAGAGGCACTTTCTGATCTTTCACAATCTATTAAGGCTGAAGTCCAATCAAGTTTTAGTAACTCTAAAACGCAATATGGCGATGCTATTAGCAAGACAGCTAAAAGCAATATCGTTGTAAGCTCAAACCTTCCTATTATTGGTGCTGAGTTTGAACTTTTTGATAACCCTGAGAGTGTTGAAGCTCTTGTCGCACTCTCTCCTAAAAAAGCTAAAACTCTCTATCAAACAAAACTGACACAACTTCATAAAGAGATTAAAACATTAAAACAGAAAATTGATACAAGTAAGCAAAGCCATATTAAGGTAGAACTTTTAACACGTTTGCTTCAAAATTTGAATGAATTTGATCGTTATTATAGTGTAGGTATTATTATTGGTCTTAAAGATATTGCCCTGCCTAGGGTAAGTAAAGCTTATGTGCATAGTGCTCTCTTAGAATTACAAAATCACATTGATTCTCTGCAGCAAGCAGGAAGACACTTAGCCAAAGCCTTTAAAGATTATGATAATATTTACCTCTATCCCCCTAAAGCAGATGGTTCTCATGAGATCACACCTTTTGCAAAAGCACTTACTTTACAGATAAAGCCGCATATCAAAAATGCACCTAATTTAGCCAAAGCGAAATATCAATTAATAGGACATTATATTTATAATGATAAAGGTTTGATTGTTAATTATGATCTTATTGATATTAAGACACATGAAAATAAATACTCAAGTACCATAAGCTTAAAGCCTCAAGCATATAAGGACTATCGTATTACTTCTAATACTCTGAATTTTGATCAGTTACTTCACAATGGAGTTGTGAGCTCATCATCTTTGAAGGCTTCTGTTGTAACAAATAAAGGAAGTGATGAACTTCTTTTTATAGAAGCAGAAGAGGTTGAACTTTTAATAAAATTGAATAAAATGGGCTATTATTATCTTGTAGGCTATACACAAACAGAGGCGGGAAAATTCGCATATCTTTTAGAGTTAAATGAGGCAGCTGGTGAGCAACGCTTTAAGGGCTTTATAAATGCTGATGATGCTAATCGCTGGATGAGCTTGGGGATATTTAATGTTGAGCCTCCCTTTGGTGTTGAGAGTTTACAGCTAATTAGTTCTAATAGAGAATTTAAAAGTCTTCCTGAACACTATTATGATAGAGAGAGTGGCTATTATATGATTGGTAAAAGTCCTAAAGATGGACTTCAAAAAACACGTGGATTAATTCGAAAACAGAGTAAAAAACGTGAGATAAGTGAAGCTGTACTGCTCTTTACGACAATGCAGAAATAGGCTTACATGTAAGCCTATCTGATACAGAGTGCCTTCATCTCTTTTACCGCATCAGCTAATCCCGTAAAAACAGACCGTGCAATAATACTTTGACCAATATTTAACTCTTCAATGCTTTCAATACTTGCAATAGGTGCGATGTTGTGATAATTAAGCCCATGCCCTGCTGCAACTTTGAGCCCGATACTTTTGGCATAATCAGCAGCTTCTTGAAGTGTGAGAATCTCTTTTTCTAGCATGGCTTCGAGTTGATGACGGGGCATATCAAACTCATGAATACTGTGATGGGAATAGGGAAGGGATGTATTAAGCATCGCAAAGATATTAGCATAACGTCCCGTATGAAGCTCAATCATATCTGCACCTAAAAATTTCGACTTCTCAATTGTTGCTATATCAGGATCAATAAATAAAGAGACAGGTATATCACTATTTTTAAGTTGCTCTATTGTGATATCGAGTGCCATAGCTTGTCGTAAAACATCCAAGCCACCTTCTGTAGTCACTTCTTCACGTTTTTCAGGAACAAGTGTTGCTCGATGAGGAAGAATTTCTTTAACAATATGAATAATATTTTCATCAATAGCACATTCAAGATTTACAGGCAGACGTGAACTGCGGATAATATTTCTAGCATCATTGTCTTGAATATGACGGCGGTCTTCACGCAGGTGAATTGTAATCTGGTCGGCTCCATTTTGAGCGCAGATATCAAGTGCCATAAGAGGATCAGGATCATTAATGCGACGTGCCTCTCGTAGTACTGCAATATGGTCAATATTGACACCTAAAGTTAGTTTGTTATTTTGCTTGGACATGAAACTCCTTGAATATGAAATTTTATCACAATGTAGTTTCAAAATCTGTGGGATATGTGTATATGAGGCTATCAATAAAGAATATTTTGTTACTATTATGCATAAATATAATTTTGAAGGACTATAGTTTGAATCAAAACGTACAACCTATATTTGAATGGGCAAAGTTGCATGCTGAAGCAAAAATAAGTGACCGTATTATTATTAAATTGATACCAGAATTTTTAAAACATGGCGTTGAAATTACTGAAGAAACCTTAGAAAATGAAGAGTATATTGAAGTTCCAGAAGAGTTGTATGAATTAATTAAAACAACAGCAGAGAGCCTTGTTGGTTCTTCTTATAAAGCCTAGAAAAGAGAAAAGATGTTTGATATTAATAAATATAAATATGATGAAAAGCATAATTATCTAGAAATTGGTGGTGAGGCAATGATTTTTCATTGCCATCACTATATTATTAATTTACAACGAACTATTTTAGATGCTGAGTATATTGACAGCCGTAAATTCCTGATTGGTAGTGCTGCTGATGCACTCTATTATCAACTAAGTAATTTATGTGAAGGATTGTCTGTTGATGATTCAAAACAGATGGCTGAAGATATCTATAAAGCTTTTGGCTATGGTTTAATAGATTTAAGCGCAATGAATGAAAATGGAATTGAATTAACAAGCTTAAAATCATTTTTTTCCAAAACATGGCAAATGAAATTTGCTCAGAGTCAAAAACCTGTAGATTACTATACTACAGGTTTTTTAGCAGCAGTATATGCCGTGATATATAAGAAAGAACTTTCACAAGTTCATGCCTCGCAGATAGAGTGTATGGCATGTGGTGATGTTTCAAATACCTTTCATATTAAGATGGGTGAAGGCAATTTTTCTACGTATCCCAAAAAAGCTCCTATACAATTTAAAGAGGTTGAAAAGATATCATTAGATTGGGAACACGAGGAGGCTGTTACTAATGCGTTTTTAGGTGCTCATGCCACAATGGTTGGAAATGAAGAGGGATTTATTCCCGCTTTTGGTGTATATCTTGTGAGAAATCAGAGTGATTATGTTAATAGATTACAATTTGAATTTATTAGGGCGCTTACAGAAGTTGCTGGTGACTATGGGGTGACTATGGGTGGTGAATTGCTTATGGAAGCAGGGCATGCTTGTGGATTTTTCACCTATGGCGGTGTTATGACCTCAAAAGAGTGGGAAGGAGTTGTGAAGCCTTTTCTTAAAACGAAAGAAGATTGGATTAAAGGCTTAGCTGCTTTAATAAATACTATGGGATGGGGATATCATACTGCAGTAGAACTTTCAGAAGATCGAGCAGTTTTTCGCAACTATAACGACTTTGAAGATTTAAGTTATATTCGTATGTATGGTACAAGCCAATATCCTATTCATTGGGCTAATAGTGGTGGTTTTACAGGTTTGATGCAGCTAATTTACAATACAGATTTAGTGCATGGTGAACGTATTGAAACAGAAGAAGGTTTTCGTGAAATGCGCCGTTCTAAAGTAGGATATAAAACACGAATGACCAAGGGAATCTCTTGTGGAGATGATTTTTTAGAAGTTGAGGTCTATCTTTAAAGATTTATGAAAACATTTAACACTCACTATAGTACTTTAGAAGCATTACAAAGTTTTATTCTTGAAAATGTGATTGAAGATTCGTCATCGTTGCTAATACAGGTTTTTACCGCACACAATAATAAGAGTTATATAGAGAGTTTATTAAAAGACATCAACTATATTTTTTCAAAAGCTGTACTTATAGGTAGCACAACAGATGGTGAAATTTGTAATGGTGAAGTCTCTACTATGAGTACAGTAATAAGTTTTACTCAATTTGAGAAGACTCAGTTAGATGTTTATAGTGATAGTGGCAATGACTGCTATTTTGATGCAGGAAAAAAACTTGCATCAACAATTATAAAACCAGACTCCAAAGCCGTTATCGCTTTTATAGATGGTCTTAATGGTAATGGAGAAGAGTTTTTAAAAGGTATTTCATCTATAAATTCTACTGTTGTTATTGCTGGAGGAATGGCAGGTGATAATGCTCAGTTTGAAGTAAGTTATGTCTTCACTAAAACAGATATTATGGATAATGGAGTTGTTGGGGTTTCTCTTAGTTCAGAATACTTACATGTAATGAGTGATTATAGTTTTCATTGGCTTCGTGTAGGTAAAGAACTAAGCATTACTAAAGCTGAAAAAAACCGTGTATATCAAATTAATAATCTTAGTGCTTATGATACTTACGCTCACTATCTTGGCACTAATATTGCTGAAAAACTCCCAGCTGTCGGGATTGAATTTCCTCTGATAATTAACAGAGATGGCGTAGATATTGCGCGAGCAGTTATTGGCAAAGAAGATGATGGCTCACTAATATTTGCAGGAAATCTTCATGAGGGAGACCGTGTCAATTTTGGTTATGGAGATAGTGATAGTATTTTAAGTCATGCTCATAAGCATTGTGCTCATATTCAAAAATATCCAGTTGAATCCCTTTTTATCTATTCATGCATGGCACGACGTCGTTTCATGCCTCATGATATTGATAAGGAGATAAAGCCTCTCAATAGTATTGCTCCAACAAGTGGATTTTTTACTTACGGGGAGTTTTTTAGTGCATCACATAATGAACTTCTTAATCAAACAATGACTATTCTAGCACTTAGTGAGTCAGATAATATTCATACCAAAATAGCTCTCGATACTATACAAGAAGAGCACAGCGAGACGATGCAAGCCTTAGCCCACCTTATTAACATCTCTTCTTCGGAATTGATATCTCAAAATGAACGACAAACACGTATCTACAAACGCTTGCACTATATTGGACAACAAGTCAATGAGCAATTAGAGATTGATGAGCTTTATAATATTGCAGTGAATTTTGCAAATAATGAACTTAATTTTGAGAAATGTTTAATTTTTGAACATGATGACTACAATGGCTGGTTTAAAGTCAAAAAATCGATTGGCTATGAAAGTCCCATAGAAAAACAGAT
>JAYEPE010000047.1:0-5132 GCA_034723735.1 Campylobacterota bacterium
CAGATTAGCGATGCTATTCTGGATGACATTATTGCTAAAGATACCAATGCACGCGTTGCGTGTGAAACACTGGTATCTAATGGTTTTTGTGTTGTTGCAGGAGAGATTAAAACAACAGCATATTCCCCTATGCAAGATATTGTGCGTCAAGTAGTTAAGGAGATCGGCTATACCGATGCTACCTATGGTTTCGATCACCGTTCAGCAGCAGTGCTTAATGGTGTCGGAGAACAATCAGCAGAGATTCGTCAAGGTGTTGATCAAGAAACAGGTGATATAGGTGCGGGTGATCAAGGTTTAATGTTTGGATATGCTTGTAAAGAGACTCCAGAGCTTATGCCTCTGCCTATTCACATCTCACACCGTCTAACCGAGCGTCTTGCTGAAGTACGTAAAGAAGGAATTATTCCATATTTACGTCCTGATGGCAAAGCTCAAGTAAGTGTAAAGTATGTTGATGAAAAACCTGTCTCTATAGAAACTGTTGTTATCTCAACACAACACCACGATAATATCTCCCAAAAACAGATTCGTGAAGATGTAATCGAAGAGGTCATTAAAAAAGTGATTCCTAAAGAATTAATAAGCAATGACATTGTCTATCACATTAATCCAACTGGTTCATTTGTAGTTGGTGGTCCTCAAGGCGATGCAGGTCTTACTGGTCGTAAAATCATAGTAGATACTTATGGTGGCGCTTGTCCTCATGGTGGAGGTGCTTTTAGCGGAAAAGATCCCACCAAGGTTGATCGCTCTGCTGCATATGCAACACGCTATGTAGCTAAAAACCTTGTAGCTTCAGGTGCATGCGAACGTGCAACAATTCAAGTAGCTTATGCCATTGGTGTCGTTAAGCCTGTTTCTATTATGGTAAATACTCATGGGACAGGTATAGTTAGTGAAGATAAAATCGAAGCTTGTGTCAAAGAACTATTTGATTTAACTCCAAAAGGGATTATAGATTCACTTAATCTACTTCGCCCTATTTATCGTAAAACTGCATCATATGGTCATTTTGGTCGTGAGTTGCCTGAATTTACATGGGAAAGAACAGATAAAGTTGAGGCAATCAAAGCCTATTTAAAACTTTAAAACCTTACTAAGGTGTAATATTTTTGCACCTTATTCCCCTCTTTTTTCATCACTCTTGCTTTAAAGTAACAACTCAATAATAAATTTCTTCTTTTTAGTCCTATTTTTATTTACGTTTAAAAAAAATGCGTTATAGTTTTCTCGAATTTAAATTTAGAGGAGATTACATGGCAGTTTATATTAATGATACATGTATTAATTGTGGCGCTTGTATTGATGAGTGTCCAGTTGAAGCAATCGTAGATGAAGATGATAACCCAACGGGTGAGGAAATTTATTACGTATATGGTGATAAGTGTGTTGAGTGTGTAGGTCATCATGACGAACCAGCGTGTGCTACGTCATGTCCTACTGAAGGATGTATTGTTTGGGATGTAATTGGAGATTCTCCAGAACATCGTGAAGATATTACAGAAGATCAACGTAAAGCTCAAGAGCCAATCGTAGAATAGTTTAAAGTACCATTTTTTGGTACTTTGATACTCATTTAGCCCTTTCTATCTTACAAACTTTCAAAAAAACTTCAAACTTAACTTAAGATAATGCTTTTTTTCGATACAATGCCACTCTATTTTTATAATTTACATTAGGAGACGTCATGGAACGTACTTTCTCAATCATTAAACCAGACGCGGTAGCAAAAGGTGTTATTGGTAAAATTTTTGATCGCTTTGAGAGCAACGGACTTAAAATCGCTGCAACAAAAAAACTACAACTTTCTCGTGGAGACGCAGAAGCTTTCTATGCAATTCATAGTGAGCGCCCTTTCTTCAACGATCTTGTTGAGTTTATGATTAGTGGTCCTGTTGTTGTTTCAGTTCTTGAAGGTGACGACGCTATGGCTAAAAACCGTGCATTAATGGGTGCAACTAACCCTGCTGAAGCTGAAGCTGGTACTATCCGTGCTGATTTCGCTGAGAGCATCGATGCAAATGCAGTTCACGGAAGTGACTCAGTAGAAAATGCTGCTATCGAAATGGCATTTTTCTTTTCTGATCGCGAAATTTCATAATTATTTAATTTATGAAAATTCCGTTTCGGAAAATTGGTAGAGAAGCGCAAGACTTTGAAGTCATAAAAGACGCTACTACCTTAAAAGGCACGTTAGAGCATTACCAACGTGGTCTTATTATGCTCACTGGGCATATAAATGGCACATTAAATGTCCCCTGTGACTTATGTGCTGAAAATTTCGATACAATACTGGACGAAGAGTTAAAATTTTTACTCTCTGATGGTATTTTTAATGGTCATGATGAAGATTATGATGTCGTAGAATCTCTCACTGGGATGATTGACATCAATGAGATATTATCATCAGAAATTGAATCCATCAGAAGCGACTATCACTGTTGTTCAGAATGTGAAAATTAAATTAACACAAGAAAGGAAACAAAAACATGGCAGTACCTAAGAGACGCGTGTCGCACACACGCTCTGCAAAACGCAGAACACACTATAAAATTTCATTGGCTCGTCCGGTTAAAGATGAAGATGGAACATACAGACTTCCACATCACGTTAACCCAACAACAGGTGAGTACAAGTAATCGATGGCAAAAATTGCTATCGATGCAATGGGCGGTGACTTCGGTCCCGAACCAATTGTAAAAGGGACACTATTAGCCCTGAAAGAAAAAACTTTTGAACCTATACTCGTAGGCAAGAGAGAATTACTTCTTCCTTTAATTTCAAAAAAATACCTTAATCAAATCACCATTATAGAAGCACAAGATGTTATTGATATGGGTGATGCAGCAACAGATGCACTCAAACGTCGCGATAGTTCTATCTATAAAGCAGTAGAGATGGTGCGTAATGGTGAAGCAGATGGGGTTGTTTCAGCTGGTCATAGCGGTGCAACGATGAGTCTAGCAACACTGCGAATTGGACGACTTAAAAATGTTAGTCGCCCTGCTCTCGTCACATTGATGCCAGCAAAAAACGGACACCGTACTGTTTTACTTGATGTTGGAGCCAATACTGACTGTAAGGCTGAAAATCTTGTAGAATTTGCAGTTATGGGGCATCACTATGCCAAACATGTACTCAATATAAAAGATCCTCAAACAGGCTTACTAGCTAATGGAGAGGAGCCTTCTAAAGGTAATGAAGTCACAAAAGAAGCTTTTAAAAAACTAGGTGATTTTGATGGTTTTATCGGTAATGTAGAAGGCAATAATATCTTTGATGGCAGTGTTGATGTGATTGTTTGTGATGGCTTTATCGGTAATCTTGTTTTAAAATCTTCAGAAGGTGTTGCATCAACCATTAGTTACTTCTTAAAAGATTATATCCGTCGTTCACCTGTAGCAATTACAGGTGCACTTTTAATGCGTAAGGTTTTTAAACTTCTTAAAAAAGAGGTTGATTACGCTGAGTTTGGCGGTGCGCCTCTTATAGGTATTAAAGGCTGCGCAATTGTTGGTCATGGAAAAAGTAACTCTAAAGCAATAAAAAATGCAATTTTTCAAGCAATAAGCTATGTCGATACAGGTGTAAATGAGCATATAGAAAAGCATTTAAAAGAATACAAGGAACAGTAATGGTATATGCAGCATTTCGCTCTATTGGAGCTTATGTACCTGAAAAAATTCTAACAAATGATGATCTTGCACATATGGTTGATACATCAGATGAATGGATTACCAAACGTACAGGCATCAAAGAGCGTCATATTGCTGCTGAAACTGAAACTACTAGTGATATGGGTGTGAATGCTACAGAGCTTGCTATTAAACGCTCTGGGCTTAACAAAGCAGATATTGATATGCTTATCTGCGCCACAATATCACCTGATTATTTCAATATGCCCTCTACCGCAACTATCATTGCTACTAAGCTTGGTCTTGGACAAATTACTGCTTTTGATATCTCTGCTGCATGTACTGGTTTTGTTTACATTGTCGGTATTGCAAAAGCTTTTATTGAATCAGGAATGAAGAAAAATATTCTTATTGTTGGTTCAGAAAAGTTAAGTGCTATTACAGATTATACAGACCGTGGAACTTGTATATTATTTGGTGATGGTGCTGGGGCTGCAGTCATCTGCGCTACAGACAAAAAAGAAGAAGCCATTATTGATGTTAATACAGGCTCTGATGGTAATTATGCTGATTTGCTTATGACTCCAAATGGAGGAACAGGTTCTATTCATGATTCACTTGAGAGTGATAAAGTTTGTATGCAAATGAAAGGCAATGAGACCTTTAAAGTTGCTGTTCGTACACTTACTAATGACGTTAAAGAAATTTTAGAAAAAAACAGTATGCACTCTGATGAAATTACTCACTTTGTACCTCATCAGGCAAACTATCGGATAATAAAAGCAGTTGGCGATGCTCTTAAAATGCGTGAAGAACAAGTTGTTTTAACAGTTGGTAAATTTGGTAACACTTCGGGAGCTTCTATTCCTATGGCTATCAATGATATCTATGAATCAGGAAAACTCAAAAAAGGTGATATGCTTTTGCTTGATGCCTTTGGTGGTGGTCTTACTTGGGGAAGCGCTGTTCTTCCATTTATGGGCGAATAAGCACCCTCTTCCTTTTTCTTACATGTAAGGGTATAATCCCTTATGCAAATATATTCAAACAATCTTATTTTTATAGAAATTCATGAAAGTGAAGTCCCTTGGCTTAAAATATTTACTACAGTAAAACGCAAAGAATTTTCTGAGTGCACGCAAGATGAAAAAAATGCAATTTGGAATGCTTTAGATAGTATTGAAAAAGTCATGCTAGTACCACTCCCACAAACTAAAACAAAAATGGACTAATATTTGCTTTTAAGATATTATGAGATTATTTAATCACTAAAATAGTTTCAAAATTATTATTGGAATATATGAAAATGAGACAAATAAAATATAAAATCAACCTAAAACCACACGAAAAAGAGACACTAGAAAAACTTCTCAAAAAACAATCCACTCCGCAGAACATAGCTAGAAGAGCAAAAATAATACTTCTAGCTAATAACACTGATAAAAGCTATACATCCATAGCGAACACCTTAGGTATAGGTAGTTGTGATATCAC
>JAYEPE010000048.1:0-5119 GCA_034723735.1 Campylobacterota bacterium
AACAATATATCAAAGTGCTTTTTTGGTTTATATGCCAATAATGCTAAAAATGTATTCTTAATAGGAAATATTCTCCATGATAATATAATTTATAATTTTGATCCACATGACTTTTCAGATAAACTCATTATTGCAAGAAATATAAGTTACAATGCAGGTCATGCTCATGGAATTATTCTTTCTAGAGAGGTCTATAATTCTACTATTGCAGAAAATATTACATTTGCAAATCATGGCAGTGGTATTATGCTTGATAGAAATTGCGAAGACAATCTAATATATAAAAATCTAAGTTTTGAAAATAGTGGTGATGGAATAGCTATTTTTGAAAGCAGTAAAAACATTGTTTCTAAAAACACTATTTTAAGAAATAATAATAATGGGATTTTTGTACGTAATTCTCACAATGTACTAGTAAAAGATAATTTTATTTACCATAATGGGAATAATGGTGCAGAAATTTCTATTGTCAATATTGATGCTCTTGAAACAAGAGACTTTGAGCTTGACCCTTATGAAAAAAAGGCTCAAGCTTCTTTTATTAGAAATCATTTTGAAAAAAATACTAATGCAGCTTTAAGTATTAAAAACAGAGCCTCTTTTTTCTTTAAAAATAATATTTTAAAAAATTCAGGACCTGTTTATTTCTCAGGTGAAATTGAAGATATTGCTAATGAAATTTTTCAAAATAATGATACTAAAGGATTTTCATATACTCCTACAGAGGTAAAAAAATAGATGAAAAATACAATTATATTATTATGTACTCTGTTTTTTAGTTTATATGCTGATAAAGTTTTAAATAAAAAATTAGAGGTTTTAGAACTTATGCACCAAGATAATGTTAAAAATATCAACACAATATATTATAAGTTTCTAGATAAAGAAGATCACAAAAAAGCCGAAGAGCTTCTTTTAGAGTCAGTAAATAATTTAAATAAAGAGGCTTTGCATACTTTAGGCTTCAAATTTTTAGCAAATGATAAAATATTTGAAGCTCTTAAGCCTTTATGTAAGGCTAGTATATTGGGCAGTGTAAATGCAGGGCGTGATTTATACTTAATGCCAATGTTACTCAATGTAAGTAATAAAGAGCTCGAATCTGCTTGTGAGTTGGCTTTTATTGATATAAAAACTATACTAAATATGAAACAAAATCAAGGAAATACCTTTAAAAATATCAGAACTACTGTCAATCGATTTGATTATGACAGGGTAAATAGAAAAATGTCATATTATGAATATTTAGGGTTTCTATCATCAAAAATAGAGACTTTAACGCAAGAGGAATATACAGAATTTATTTTAGAGATTGAAAAAGAGAGTAGTATTCCAAGAATTAAAAAGAATAAGAGATTATATCAAGAGCAACTCAATAAACAAAATGCTAATTGGGATACAAAAGTATATTTAGATCGAGTTGCAGATAGAACCGGTGGAGCAACTAATCTTTTAAGACTCAATAGAGATTCGGATATCTCTTTAATTCAAGATGAAGTGAATGAAAAACTCACTGATTTTAATCAACTCCGTTCAGATAGTAAGAAAATAACTTCTGAAGAATTTTGGAACTTGGTAAATAAACAATGAAAATAATCTATTTTATTATTATTTTGACTCTATCACTTTATGCCAAAAGTAAAGAGAGTTGTTACTCCGTGCAACTCATAAGTTTTCCTTCACGCTTCTTCGATGAAATTAAAATTGATATTCCAAAAGAGTGTCAGGTCATCACTATAAATAAAAGTTCAAGTATTAGGTGTGGCTGTAGAAATACCTTTGATGAGAGTAAAAAAGATTTACTATCTCTTAAAAATACTTACCCAAAAGCCATTATCACATTGACCTATAGACACCGTTTTAAGAGTGTAAAAAAAGAGGAGAAAAAACCAGTTCTAGTCATTAAAGAACCTACCACAACAGCAATAATCTCTTCACCGAGTAAAAATATTATTGATACCGTAGATACTAACAAGACAAAAAAAATTGATGTGCCAAAAGCCCCTAAATCTTATATAGCTCCTACAATAAAAGATAAGAAACTTGATGAAAAAACAGATGGAAGAACAAAATTTTATTTTAATTTAAGAGCTACTGATGCTAAAGGTATGCAAAAAATTAATGATCAACATATTACTCACCAAGAATTTATAACTCGAATTGGTGTTCGCCATCATCATACTTTAAGTGAAAATTTTCTTTTTGATATTGATGTAAGAGCTGTTTATGAATATATAGATTTCACGGGTAATAATGAGTCAAATATGTATCTTGAACTTAAACGCTTATCTTTAGAAATTCCAAGCCTATTTTATACCCCAATCTCTACAAAAATTGGGCGTATGAGCTTTAAAGATAAAAGAACGTGGTGGTATGATAATGAACTAGATATGCTAAAACTATTTCATAATGAAACCTTACTCTCATGGGACCTTTCTGCTGGTGGTCGTCTTAGTGATGAGAAGGCCAATGCTGGGAATCAACGTGTAAGTTTAGAAGGCTCTCAATATCTCATTGCCCATCTAGATTACCACTACTATTATAAGCATCACTTTGAAGTATTTGCGATGCATGAAGATAATGGGCAAGACAAAGATCCCATTGGGCAAAGATATAGCCTTACAGATAAAATAAAGGCTTACAGTCAATTATCATGGCTTGCACTTCGTAGTTATGGAACATTCAATAATACTATTGAATATTGGGGTGATATAGCCTATGTCAATGGAAATATACAAAATTTAAACTATGCCAATGCAATCGTAGTTTCTGCAGATGATATATCTACAAGTGGATTTGGAATTGATGTAGGTGCTTTATATAAGGCAGATACCTTTGGTTTTGGTTTTGGACTTGCGCATGGTTCAGGTGATGATGATAGTAAAGATTCTCAAAGCCTTTTTTTACAACCAAGTATCAGTAATAATAAAAGTTCTATACTTGGAACTACGCGATATAGATACTATGGAGAGATGCTAGACCCTCAGCTATCGAATATCAATATACTATCTCTCTATGGTGGTTTACAAATATACAAAGACTTATGGGTTGAAGGCAATTATCATAACTATACGCAACATACCCCAAGCAAACAACTTAGAAGTTCAAGTCTTATTATTGCTACCAATGGTATTGATAAAGATGTTGGGCAAGAGGTAGATATGATACTTGGTGGTAAATTTGATAACAAAAGTGAAGTTCAACTTATATTAAGTGGCTTTTTTGGAGGAGATGCATTTAAAAATATAGCTCAAGAGAAGGAGGGTTACCGTGGTGTTATCGATTTTAAAATTTACTGGTAATCTTCTAGTTGTCAGCATTCTAATGTCTGCTTGTGCAGATTTACAACTTGGAAAAAAGGCGTATGAAGAAGGAGACTATGCTCTAGCTGAAAAAAACTTTCAAGAGTTATCGCAGAGAGGTTTTCCTCGTGCATATAAAGGCATGGGTGATATTGCTTTAAAGAAAAACCCACAAAATAATCAAGTTTCATTAGAATACTATCTAAAAGCTTACAACGCAGGATATATAAGCGCTGCTTCTGATATTGCCATGTTGAAAATCGACAATGCCACAACACAGAGTGAGCTTAATGAAGTTTATGATTGGTTAGTTAAAGCAGAAAAAAGTAATAAACAATCTGTCTCGTATAAATTAGCACTAATGAGACTAGAGGGAAGAGGAACCAATCAAGATGTCGATAGAGGATTAAAAGAGTTAAATACGCTAGCAACTCAAGACTATGCACCTGCACATTTTTATCTAGGGGGCTTATATCATAAAGGACAATACCTTGCCTTTTCAGATATAAAAGCACTTGGGCACTATAACCAAGCTGATTATTTAGGAAGTGAGTATGCAAAGCTTAAAATAGCAGATATTAATGCCCAGAAACAGAGTCGTGTTTTTTATTAAATAAAAACAAAGCAAAAAAAATATATCTGCACTATTGCGATAGAGGAAATGGTTATGCTTCGTATCAAATTTCAAAATTTTACTCTAATTCCAAAGAAGCCCTCCCTTGGTATAAAAAAAGTGCCCAACAAAATTATCCTCAAGGACGCTTAAAATTTGCATTAGCGAGGCTTGAAGGAACAGATACCGCACAAGATATAAATTCTTCTCTCAATGAGATCAATACACTCAGTGAAAACGGTTATGCCAATGCAAGTTTTGCTCTTGGACAAATATATCATCAAGGAGTCTATCTCCATAAAGATAATAAAAAAGCTCTCAACTATTTCATCAAAGCAGAGCAACAATCTCATCCTAAAGCGTCTCTATCTATAGCTAATATTTATGCAGATATTCACTCCCCTTTGCGAGATGACAAGAAGGCTAAAGAGCTCTATATGCAAAATATGCAGATAATTGAATCTAGTTATTTTTTAGGGAAATTCTATGAAAAAAGAGATTTATTAAGCGATGCAAGAAGAGAGTATGCGATAGGTGATTCTCAATCTTTTCTACCCTCACAATTTGCACTACTAAGATTGGATTCAAATACAACACGAGCCTTAAAAGGTATTACACATCTATCGAAAATGGCTTATGCACCTGCGACATTATATTTAGCACGTGAATATAAACTCAAATCAGATTTTATAAAAGCAGTTGAACTTTATAAACTTGCATCCACCCAAGGTGATAAAAATGCAAGGTTAAAAGAAGCAGATATTTGTGCAGATAACGAAGGAGCTCTCTATCAACCTTTCAAAGCAGAAACTATTTATCTCTCTTATGCTACACGATCGCATGCACTTGGCATGTACAAGCTTGCAAAATTCTATGAGCACGAAAGAGGCATAAGTGAGGCATCGTATCTATGGTATAAAAAAGCTTCTCAGCTAGGGGTGGACTTAGCAAAACTCAGGTTAGCAGATATGAAAAGAGATGGAGAATATCTTAACTACAATATTAATGAAGCCATTGGAGAGTATAAAGCCTTGAAAGATTATGCTCCTGCTAAGGTACGTCTTGGTGATATCTATCTCTATGCCAAAGGAGTAGAATTTGATACGCAAAAAGCCATTGCTTATTATGAAGAAGCTTATCGTTTAGGGGATAAAAAAATTGAATTAAAAATTGCTTCTATTTTATATGAAGGCTATGCAATACC
>JAYEPE010000049.1:0-5117 GCA_034723735.1 Campylobacterota bacterium
ACTAACACACCATCTTTCAACCATTCAGTGGAGGTAACACTACCATCTACATCATTTGCTACACACTGAAGAGATGCACTCTCTCCCTCTATAATAGTTTGGTCTGCTCCTGCATTGACTACTGGTGGAACATTATTATCTATAACTTTAATATGCCACATCATTGTTGATGATCCTACCCTATTACTAACACCTACTGTAAGATTATACTCTCCTGATTGCATATTGTTCCAAGCTACATTACCATTCTCATCAATCGTCACTGGTACATGCGGTGTAGAGGTGATATTCCAATCAAAGAATGGAGCCAAACCACCTGCACTTATAGTAGTCATATAAGTCTCTCCTTCTATTAAGTCATCCCATTTAATTAAAGGTGGTCTAATAACAGGTCGTGAACCTATGATAACTGCAACATTTTTTATAGTATTCATAGTTAATTCACAACTCTTTCCACTACAGTCACCTGTATATTCCGCAAGCTGTGGTATACCGCATGAATAATATCTTAATGTCACGTTTGTATCTTTGAGATATGTAAAGGAACATGCATCATCATATTGACCACATTTTATTTTTTCATCTTCACTATACAGATATCCACACGTTACTTTATTCACTGTTAATGGATAATAATAGTTCTTCACCCAAGGGTCTCCTCCTGCATTTACCTCATCAATATTACTCACTCCATCCCCATCTGCATCTTGGGTGGCATCACTTGGGTCTAAAGGATTGAGTCCATACCTAAGCTCATCTACATCTAAAATCCCATCATTATCATCGTCAGGGTCTTCACTATTTGGTATGCCATCACCATCGGTATCAATGGGGACATCTCTTTCTTCAATTACAAAAGAACTTTTAGCCTCCAACACCCCATCACGGCTATCAACCACATAAACTGTAGCCTCATACGCTTTCGCCTCTGAAAATGTATGCGTAGTCTCTAGTGTTTCTGTTGTTTTGTCAATCGTACCATCTGAGTCAAAGTCCCATGCCACATAGTTTAGCGTTACACCTAGTGCGTAGGCATCTATGCTGGCATTAAAGTCTATGGGCTCATCGGTTTTAAAACTAACAGCACTCACGCTTAATGCTACCGAAGGGTTCACTACTGTTGTTTTATGCGTTGGGGTCACACGCTCTATGTTACCACCCACTGACACATAACTTATCTCTTGATACTCTATTGCATTGGCAAAAGTTGTTAGGAGTATCAGGATTAGGGTTTGTTTTAGGTTTTTTAGTTTCATTTGTTACTCCTATTATATGGATTAGCCCATTCATACTTTCCTCGGCAAGATTTATCTATATTCTCACCAAACTTATATTTGGAATATGTATTTGGCATATTCATATAATTTTTTTCAGCATTTCTACAATATTGAATTCTAGGTCTATCATCATATTTTTTATAAAAGTAATCATTATATTTTGAAATTGTTGAAAAGTTATGCCCTTCTACAATATATATCGCTTTATATAAATCCATTGTGCTTACAGATGTATCTTTATATTGATGATTTTTTATTCTATGAATAATATCAAACGCTCTATTTTGTTCTTCTATTTTATTTTTTCGACCAAGAAACATTTTTTCAAAATATTGCACTAAAGCTGATGCAGTATAGTCCACTTCCGTCTTAAGAAATTTTGATTGATTACCTACTATAGCCATAGCATCTCCTAACTTTTCTAACGCTTTACCAATTGCTGATGCTCCTGCTTTACGAGGACCAGTAGTAGCAGTAAGAACTACTGATACAACAGCATCCGTATCCCTACCCTCTGAACGATACATATTATTATAATTAATTAAAGAATATTTTATGAATTCTTTTTCAATATTTATTTTAGGTTTTAACATCCTCTGAATAAATTGCATAAATTGACCAAGCAATATAACATTTCTTCCATAAAGGTCAACTCCCATCACAGGATTCCCCTCAACATAAGCATACCGATTCAAACTCTTACTATTTGCAATATTTCCAATCAAACTATCTTTAGAAACAAAGCGTTTCAACCCCACATCATAATACCTAGCCCTCATATAGTAAAGTCCACTAGCCTCTTTTTCAATACCATATTTACCCACATACAAAAAGCGTGTTTTAGCTGTTCCATTATGATGAGCCACACTTCCGTAAGGTAAGTATTTGTAAGTATCGGTCACAGTTCCACTCTGTGAGCTTAGTGCCACCGTGCTACCTCTGTAGTCAAAGTGGTAGTAACTTATTTGTGTATCTTTGACGGTTGCTACCAAACCTATGCCATAGATATGGTAAACCTTGTCATTATTGGGTAAAGTCTCCACAAGCAGTTGTGAAAGCTTGGCATTTGGATTAACGGTAAATTTGGTAGTTTTACCATTATTTATGGTTTTGACTTTACTGTTTTCTATGTCATACTCATGCACCACATCATTCGCCTGAGTCAAACGCCCTAAAGCATCAAAGCCCAATGCTCTGTCTATGCCATTGATGCTATAGCTTAACATATTGCCATCTTCATCATGGCTTACGGTTTTGCTGTCTATGGTGGCTAGGCGGTTATCTTTTAAGTGTGTCATTGCAGGGTTAAATGCACTGTATTGCTCTTTATGTGCAGAGTAAGCTTTGTAGTGAATCAATGTACTTTTATCATCATAGGTGTACTCAAAAACCTCTGCCTCTGCCTCTACTGTTTTGGTCTCCTTGACGATGTTTCCTCTGTTATCGTACTCATATAAAAAAGCTAACACCACAGTACCATCTGCTTTTTTGTCTGTAATACTCAGTAGTTCACCCACACCATTGTGGTAAACATAGGTTCTAGTGATGCCATTGGCTTTGCGTTCGGTTTTGAGATTACTTGCTCTTGTGTACGTGTAATCTACAACTTTTTTAGCATCAAAACTGACAGAGCTTAGTCTATTTTCACTATCGTAACTATAAGAAGCCACTTTACCATCAGGGTAGGTCAAAGTGAGTAAATTCCCAACTTTGTCATACGTATAGCGTTGTACCTTCCCCAATATATCGCTATAGCTTGTCACCCTATTGAGTTCATCATAGGTTCTACTTATCGTACCATCATCACCTGTTATTGTAAGTACATTACCATTGGCATCATACACATACGTCCATGTTTTACCCTCTATGCTAACCGTTTTTAACCAACCATTCTTGTAGTAGGTCAACTCTTGCTTTTGTCCTCTAGCATTGGTAAAACTCTCTAAGAGTTGATGGGCATTGTAGGTTGAGCGATGCTCTTTACCTAAAGCAGAAGTCTCTTTGGTTTTGTTTGGGGTGCTATCGTGTTGAAAGGTTGTCTCATTGAGATTTGTATCTTTCAAAGAAGCGATAACTCCTTCATTATCTACAGTCTGCGTAGCCGTTTCAAACATTTCATCTTTTACAGCGGTTAGCGTGTTGAAGTGGTTTTCGTAAGTGAAATTTTTCTCTTTTCTTGCAGAGTTTAAATGTTTGACTAATCGACCTCTAGTGTCAAAATACTGGGTTATTTCTCTTGAAACTTGGCTTAGATGACTTGTTGTTGTGATTGTTCTATTTAGTACATCGTAGCTATGCTCTGAAATCAATACTTTTTGACTATTATCATCATAAGCATAAACCTTATCAATAGCATCAAGTATATCATACCCATACTCTGCTACTCGTTCTTTTTCACTGTTGTATACAAAAGCTTTTCTACCTTTGATATCATAACTAATGTACTGTTTATTTCCCTCTGCATCTGTTGTATCTAAAAGTTGAGCATCTTCATTATAATTAAAATATGAAAAGTTACCTTTAGTATCTTTTACTTTAACCACATTTCCCTCTAAGTCATAAAAATTCTCCATACTATTACCTCTAGCATCAGTTACTATTTTAGTACCACCAAAAACAGAATAAGTCTTCAAGACTGTATTACCTTCTGCATCAGTAACTTTTATAACTCTACTTTTTAAATCATATTCAAATTTAGTAGTACTAACCAAAGCACCACTTTTATTATAAAGTAACTCTTCAATTATATTACCTACTTCATTATGCGTATAAACAGTTTTTACACCTTCAGAAGTTGTTACTGATTGAACTCTACCTTTGTTATAGACTGTTGTTGTTTTATTTCCTTTAGCTGTTGTACTTACAATACTTTTAAGTACTTTTGTTGTCGTATCATCAGGATAAGGGTAATGATAGGTATATACATTCGATAAAATAGTTTTGACATCACCATTGACATTAAGCTCTATCTTTTTAACTAAATCTCCTTCATAAGAGTATTGTTTTATAGTTGTAATAGACTCATCTCGAATGGTATCAATATGACCAGCCCCATCATCGGTATAGCCTCTTTCTTCACGTGCTCCATTAGGATAAACTGTCTTTTCTAATTTACCATGAAAATTATATGTATATTGAGTTACAAAACCTTTGGGGTCTATTGTCGAATTTAAAAGCCCTGCATCTGTATAGGTATTCTCAGTAAGATTATTTAACTCATCAAAATACTTCAAGAGTTGAAATGTACTATTATATTTATATTTTCGAGTGTTACCTCGTGGTGTGGTTACTGTTGTGATAATAGTATTTGCTGACTCTTCATTATAATCAAAGGTTGTAATATGATTCTCTTTGGTTGTTTGTGTCTTGACTCTTCCCAAATCATCAAATGTATTAGTAAAATATCTAAAGTTTTCACTTCCTTTGTCAATATAATAACTGGTTAACTCTCCATAACTATTATATGAAAAGCTATGTTCCGTACCATCTGAATCGGTAATCATACTCAGTGTATTATCTGTTGTATTATATGTAAAGGCTACACTATGCCCTCCACCCCAACTGTCCTGTACATAACTAATGGAACCATTAGTATTATAATAGTACCGAAGATAGATACCTGAAATTGGTTCTAAGACTTGAAAGAGTCTATTGTCTGTATTATAGGTTAAAAATAGCTTCTCTCCTTTGCTATTGACTATTTGAACCAATTGTCCATCAAGATTAAATTTATATTTAATCAAAGAGTTTTTCTTTAATTGATAGCCATCTTCTGTAACCATAAGTTCATCATAATAATTTGTTAAAACATGTTCTGTTCTACTTCGATACACACCATCT
>JAYEPE010000050.1:0-5084 GCA_034723735.1 Campylobacterota bacterium
AAAAATACCTTGTGGTTGTGACTCTAAAATCTTGCTTCGGATAACATTACCCTCTTTTCCTATAAGAAGATTAAAAAGTACATACCCCGTAATTCCCTTGCGTTTCGCTGCTTTTGGATACTCTAGCGGTGCACGCGATGCCGCACGTGGTACACTATCTACTGTTGATTCTGTCATGGTCATATCTTTGGAGATATCACCAAGCAGAGATTCACCTGAACCCATCATATCGCCCATAGCAAATTCGGGAATACCCAAGTCAACACCTGCTAAACTTGAGCCAAGATTAGGCATTGGCGCTTGATTTGCGCGTTTTTTAGGCTTAGGTTTTGGTTTGGGCTTTGGAGCAGCTTGCGTTTTTGGTTTTGCTTTTTGCGCTACTTGCATTTTTGTCTGTTTTTCAGCTGCACCTTGATCTTTGCCACGTTCTCTCAGGTTCATGGTAATGATGAGTGCAATCATAATGGCTGATCCAAAGACCATCCACAACAGAGCTTTAAAAGTATGAGAATTCACCTGTCTATACCTCTTTGTTAGTTGCTACAGCCACATCTTTAGCACCAGCTGAGCGGCACTGATCTATAACATCTATAAGACGTTGCGCCTGAACATCTGCATCAGTTACAACTAAGATAGACTTATTTGTTGACATACGAAGTAGGTCTCTCATCTTACCTTGAATCGCCCAAACCTTTACAGGTTGTTGATCTACATAAATATCACCAAACTTATCAATATAGACTCGAATAACTTTACTTGATGCCTTTGAAGCACTTGAAGCCGATGGACGATCAAGCTCTAGCTTCATGTCTTTGACAAAGGTTGTTGATACCATAAAAAATATTAATAAAATAAAAACCATATCAATGAGTGGCGACATATCCACATCTTGAAGTTTTTCCTCTCGTTTACGAAATCGCATGATTTTTCTCCATAGTGCAGACCACATCTTTGATCTGTTCAAATTCAAAAAGCAGTGAACGCTCTTTGCGGTCTAAGATACGCCCAATAATTAATCCTGGAATCGCCACACCTAGACCAAATTGTGTTGTAAATAAGGCTTGAGAAATACCACCAGCAATACCTCCACCTTGTGTAAAAAGAGCTTGAGCCTGAAGTGAATCAAAGGTTTCAATCATCCCTATAACTGTTCCTAAAAGTCCTGTTAAAGGTGCTACAATAACAATAGTCTTTACTAAAGATGAGTACTGTTTTATCTCAACTTCATACTTAAAAAGCACATCATCAAGATTTTGACGTAAGTAAGTTCTATCACTTAGCTTATAGCTTACATGTAAGGCATCCGAAATAGCGCGATCAAGTAGCCCTTTGCTCTTAGCCGTGCCTTCATGATGTTTTTCAATCAGGCGACGTACAGCTGCTTTTTTTCCACGGCGAAGTGCATGAAATCGATAACCCATCCCATACCAAAGAAATAGATTTGCGATAAAAAGTGGCCACATAACAAAGCCCCCACTACGCATGAACTCCAAAAAGGCTTCAAGAAGTTCTGAGTATTGCATTAGCCATTTCTTTTGTGATAGATATTAACGATGCTAAGTGCGCTATGCTCCATCTTATCTTTAATACTTCCAGACCAACCAGAAAGTAAGTTTCCAATGAGAAGCAGTGGAATTGCAACTATAAGCCCAAGCTCAGTTGTTACAAGAGCGATAGAGATACCACCAGCAAGCAGTTTCGGATCACCTGTTCCGTACTCAGTAATGATGTCAAAGGTTGCAATCATTCCTGTTACCGTACCTAAAAGTCCAAGGAGCGGCGCAACTGCTGCAAAGACTAAGATAATCGAGTTAAATCTATCAAGACGTGAAGTCTCGTTAAGCATATGTTCGGAGATAATATCTTCTAGGTGAAGACGGTCGCGGTCAAGATTACGCAAAGTTGCCTTGATAACACGCGCTACAGAACCATTTTTACTTTCAATGGACTTTAAGGCTTCTTCAGAAGAAGCGCCATTTTCAATTTTGCTCATAACAGCTTTTGTCATCGACTCTGTATTTTTACCTGCTATTACAAGTAAGGCCATACGAATAAATATAAACAACAGACCTAAAAGACCAAGCCCCACAATAATCCAACCGATAATACCACCGCTATCTATCACCTCAAGAGCAGTCTGCTCTGTAGAATACTCAACCTCTTTCTTAAGGTTTTCATAGATAAAGATATGCATTGGTGCAGGTGTTTGACTTTTGCTTAGCATATTTGCTGTGTCCATAGCTTCTGGAGCGTTCCATAGCTTATACTTGCCATTTCCTGCTGGAGCTAAAGCACCTGAAGCCTTAGGACTTGTACCATAGGCTGCAATATTACCAATTTTGATAATTTCACCCTCAGCTTTTGAGCCATCTTGAAGATAAAACGAACCACTTGTTTTTGTAACAGCCGCTAAATCATTGACAAGCTTTAAAGAGCGCTCAAAAATCTGAGCCATCTTCGCTGAATAGCTTAGATCACTATCAAATTTGAAAGTAATATCATAAGGGTCTAATGTCGCCTTAGCTTGAGTAACTGTGCCATCAACTATAGCACTTGTGTCGATTGAACCTTGTTCTGCTTGTTGGGCTTTTAAAAGACGTTCTTGTCCAGCATCAATTTTAACTTCAAAACCAAGCAGTTTATCTTCTAGCTTATCAACATCTGTGCGAGCAGCACTTAGCTTTGCATCATTACGTGAAGCTTGTGTGTTCAATTGATTTTTTAAGGACTCTTTTTGTGCTTTTAAAAATGCAAACTCTTTTGCATAAGCACGACTTAATGCCTGTTCATCAGCCTTAATTCTTGCCTCAGCTTCTGCTTTGGCTTGTGCGGCTATTTTAGCTGTATCTACTTTTGGCTCTAGTGCAGGTGAGGCTCCAAAAAGAGAAACACTCAACAAAAGTGCTCCTAAAATCATCTTTCTCATTTAACACCTCCTTGACTAACTACTGCGTAAGGAATGCTAAAATATCCAGTACGAATCTGTTTTTTCATTGCGTCAAAAAGAACAAGAATTTGCTTCTGTTTTATCTCATCAGACTCTTGAATATAGTGGTATTTTTCAGCTTCTTTTTTTGCATAGCCAACTTCACCAGTAGGAAGTTTGAAAAAGAGCATAACTGTTCCAAGCTTGACAACCTCAGCTAGTTTTTCTTTGCCACCAAGGAGTATAGGCTGTTTAAAAAGCCCGTTTTCACTACTCATACGAAGCGCATCATCATAAGAGCTCCAGATTTTGCTGAGTGCTTGTTCGGGAGTGATTAGATTGCCTTGGAGTTGTGTCTTAATCTCTTTGAGATCAGCTTCACGTAAGGCAACTTTAAAAGGAATACCAGCATTTATAACTGCTTGAAGATTATCAATCGCTTTTAAAACCATAGGCGTTAATCCATCTGTTTTAGATGAGCGTTTTTTGATAAGTTCACGAATCTGTCCAATTTCTTGATCTATCTTTTTTAATTGCGTCTCTTGACGGTTAATTTGCGCTTCAAAGTCATTTTTTTGTAGAGAAAGTGATCGCATAGATGATTGAAAAGTATCTTGATCATCTTGGATTTGTGAATGCAATGATTCAACCTCTGTGCGAAGTTTCATCAGAGATTCAACCATAGAATTATCTGTTTGTGCCATGGAAAGCTGAGGCATAAGCAGTGCGGCTATTAGTAAGCCACTCAGTGTTGGTGTTTTAAAAAACATGAGTACTCCATCATTTTGATGGCGCGATTGTAAAGAATCTGCGTTACTTTTAAATTACTCTAAGGTCACAGTTTGGTTACGAAGACTTTATTCTAGTCGATAAGTGTAACTTTATAACGAGGCGTTGAATATTTACTTTTAATTATTTGAGTACAAATGAACTTACAAAATTAATTTAGCGTATTATATTTTATCAAACTCTTGAGCCTCAATATCAGGAACTTTACTTAAAGCTTTCATAAACTTATTTTTTGAAGCATTAGAAGCTCTCTCTTGTAAATAAACTTCAGTATTAAGCGCTGATACTTTTTCTGCTACTGCTGTTGCTATAAATTGGTTTAACGATACACTATCTTTTGATGATAACTCTTTTGCAAACTTATAGATTGAATCTGGTAATCTTAAACTTACTGCTGCCATTATATTTCTCCTAGTAGATGTAAAAACTCACTTGCACTCAGTACTGGCAAATTAAATTTACTAGCACCCTCAAAATCTTTTTTATTATGTGTCACAATAATTGCATTTGCCTTGACTGCTAATTCTAAAACCATATCGTCTTTAAAATCTTTTAAAATAGGCCTCCATAAATAGTATATTTTATGATGTGAAGATATGAGGCAAAGATAATCAAGTATATCTTTAATGCTATTATTGTCAAAAGCAAACTTCTCTCTTAATAAAACATCTTCATACTCTTTTACTAAAGGTGTAGATAACACTAGTTCAATTTTTTTATCATCAATGAGTGATAATAACCTGAAAGAAGCACCATTACGAGATAATAAAGCTGTAGCTAGTACATTTGTATCTAATACTATTTTATGTTTCATAGTGATATTATATATAATACTATTGAGAAAGTCAAATATTTACTTTTGTTTAAAGTTTCTCTCGTTAAACCTCTCCTGAGGTGTAATGTAGTCTTTGTGTTGCTACTGTACTACTCTTTATGAGTGGTGGGGCTTTTTTTTTGCTTTTTTTTCAAAGAAGAGATAAAAGCGTGGCTCAAGCAGTCGCACTAGCTACTAGGGGAGGCTTAGACACCCTCCCTGTCTTTTAAAACAGTAAATGATTTTGAAAAAACTGGAAAAAATGTAGAAAATATAGTTATGAAAATTGATGATATCAACACTTTATCTACAGAAAATGCGAAAGGGATTCAAGAGATATCAAACTCTTCAACTACTTTAAATTCATTGACAGATGAACTCAATAAAAAGCTAATCTCTTTTCACACATAGTGAAGAGAGTGAAACGTTAATGGTTTCTATGCCTAATATTTACAAGAGGTTTAGGTTTAGGGGTCTAAGTTTTATGAAGAAACCTATACCTGAAAGTATTTTGTCATTTTCCCTATTTTCAACGCCTCGTATATTGACCCGCAT
>JAYEPE010000051.1:0-4360 GCA_034723735.1 Campylobacterota bacterium
TCATCAGCTAATATAACACCACTTGATAGTGGAGATTTGAAAGCAAAAAGAGCTGCTTCAACTTGATGAGGGTTCAAGTCTATCTGAGCATTAAAGATTGATTGAGATAATCTATCAATAGAATTCGCACTGTTTTGAAGTGTTAGAATTTGGGCATAATATTTTGAGTGGTATTGAGTGAAGTTGATGATATTACCCTTTATTACTTCATGTTTTACATTTTAGCAAAATAAGACTAATTAAGATATTATTGAAAAATTGCTTTAAAGCATTACATGTAAGAACTTTTTAATCACTTCATTAGCAATATTTATCTATTCTACAGAAAATTATTTTTAAATGGAAGAGTATTATGTCAAATAGATTAGATAGAGAAGATTCTCCTTACCTGCAACAACACAAGGACAATCCTGTAGATTGGTACCCATGGGGTGATGAGGCGTTTAATAAGGCAAAAGAAGAGAATAAGGCCATCTTTATTTCCATTGGCTACTCTAGTTGCCACTGGTGTCATGTTATGGAAGAAACTGTTTTTGAAAATCAAGAGTGTGCAGATATTTTAAATGAGCAATTTGTCTGTATCAAAGTAGATAGAGAAGAACGACCTGATATTGACAAGCACTACCAAGAGGTTTATATGCTTCTTAATCGTCGTGCAGGTGGTTGGCCAACATCTATCTTTTGTACACCTCAAAATAAGCCATTTTTTGCTGGAACTTATATCCCACCAGAGTCACGTCAAGGCTCCATTGAAGGTATGGGATTTATTGAACTCACTAAGCTCATCGGAGAAAAAATAGCCCAAAATGATGAACAAATACATAAAAATGCTGATGAAATTCAAAGCTTTCTTAAACCAAAAGAGCATCCAACTCAAGCCACAAAACTCACAGAGGATATAGCTGGTATTTTCATTAAAAATGTAAAATTTAATTATGAAGAGAGTTATGGTGGGTTTTCAGTATCACCAAAATTTCCACACACTTCAACACTCAATACCCTCATGAGTATATACCAATTAAATCCTAGTCAAGAGGTGGCTTCCATCCTCACTCATACACTTGATAATATGGCACTTGGTGGTATGTATGACCTTATAGATGGTGGTTTTTGTCGTTATAGTGTAGATACGCAGTGGCTTGTGCCACATTTTGAGAAGATGACTTATGATAATGGCTTATTATGCGAGGTTTATCTACGTGCATATAAGATTTTCAATAATAAAAACTATTTACATGTAGCCCAAGAGATAGTCTCTTTTATGCAAAAATTTATGCTAGAGGATAATCTATTTTACTCTGCAAGTGACGCTGATACTGAGGGTGAAGAAGGGAAATATTTTGTCTATTCTTATGAAGAAGTAAAACAGGTTATTTTAGATTGTGGCTATAGTGAAGAAGAATCTAAGGGTATCTTGCAAGCCTTACATGTAAGTAAAAGTGGAAACTTTGAGGGAGCCAATATCATTCGTCTAGGAGAGCTTTTAAAACCCCAATGGTTTGAAAAAATCAAAACAGCCCTTCAAGAGATTCGTAAACCACGTCTTTATCCTTTTATTGATAAAAAAGTTCAAACTTCTTGGTCTGCAATGATGATTAAGTCACTTTTTGAGTTAGCAAAATATGATGACAAAATCTTAACTCAAGCAGTATCATCGCTTGATGCTCTACTTGAAAAAATGATGCTTAATGATACACTTATGCACTCTGCTCTTATAGATAAAGAACCAAAAGTACAAGCTTTTTTAGAAGATTACTCTTATCTAGGGGTGACATTAATCACTGCTTATGAGCTTACATGTAATGAAAACTATCTGATTCTTGCACAGAAGATGGCAAATAGTGCTCTAGAGCTGTATTATGAAAAAGGTCGCTGGTATTTTAGTCGTGGAGAGTTTACAACAGAAGCAGATATGAGTGATAGCTCTTATCCAGGCTCTATCGGTTTGATAGTAGATTTATTACTCTCTCTTGGAAGTATCTTGGATGAAAAATATCGCCATTTTGCATTTAAAACCTTAGAGTATTACTCATTTGATCTTCATAAAAGACCAATGAACTATCCATATATGACCAATCAAGCACTGCGCTATGTTCATGAGGATAATATCTTAAAAGTTCCTTTTGAAAGTTCAATAAAAGAGATACATAATGCCAATAACTATCCCTACTTACATGTAAGATATCATAATGAAGAGAGCTTCATGTTGTGTAATAATCACAGCTGTTTTGCCAATGCATCTAGTATAAAGGAACTCTTTAAATAGGGAGTGATATAATTGATTAAAACCAAAAAAACTAAGGAATAGTATGCAAAATAAACGCAAAGAGATAGAATCACTTTTAACAGATAATGAAAGTATTTCAGAAAACACACATGCAGATCGTCGTAAAGATAAATCAGAACAAGAGAGAGATGAACGTAAACACAATAAAAAGAAAAACAAAGTTCAAGTTTGGATTAAAAAAGAGACTGTAGAGTATGAAGAAGAGTTACAATTGCTTCAAATCGAACTTCTTAAAATGCAAAATTATGTCAAAAATAAAAGCTTAAAAGTCCTTATGATTTTTGAAGGACGTGACGCAGCAGGTAAAGGTGGTACAATTAAACGTATTACTGAACATCTCAATCCTCGTGGTGCTCGTGTCGTAGCACTTGATAAGCCTTCAGATAATGAACGTAGTCAGTGGTATTTTCAACGGTATGCACACCATCTTCCTAGTGCGGGTGAGATTGTTTTATTTGACCGCTCATGGTATAACCGTGGGGGTGTTGAGCCTGTTATGGGATTTTGTTCACAAGAGGAACATAAAGAATTTTTACATGAAGTGCCTGAGTTTGAGAGAATGTTAGTTAATTCGGACATCATGCTTTTTAAATTTTACTTTTCAGTCTCCAAAGATGAGCAAAAAAACCGTTTTGACAAACGTAAAACAGATCCATTAAAACAGTATAAACTCTCTCCTGTTGATGAAAAATCTCAAGAGTTATGGGACAAATATACCATCGCTAAATATTCTATGCTTTTAGCTTCACATACAGAGTATTCACCATGGACAATTATTAAATCAGATAATAAGAAAAAAGCACGTATCAACTGTATCAAGCAGATACTTGATAAAATTGACTACAAAGACAAAATAAAAAATAAGCATCTTAAAACTGATAGTAATATCTTATTTTCAGGTGATTTAGAGATTAAAAACATGGAAACAGAGATGACATTAACACGATCAGGGAAAAATAAGAAGAAATAAAACTTACTATACACATTCCTCTTCTAGGCATATTCAAAAAAATTTCATTTTGAATATGCTCTTATCAAGAATCTTTATCTTATCTATAATAGTAACAAAGATAAGGGATTCCAAGATTGATTGGTCTCAACTAAAAAAGGATATGATTAATTATGTGTCACAACAAACTCGAAATTTTACGTATCAAAAGTGCAAAACTTTATCTACACTACTCATCAGGAAGTCTCAGCAAAGAGGAGTACCTTCAACAACTAAAACCCTTAGATTATGCCATTGACAAACTTGAAGTAGAGTCGCTTAGTCGATATCTTCGGGGCAGATTTGCTTTTGAAAAATCATCTTCAAAACTGCTTCATTAATAAGCACGTCTGAGAGAGGTGCACTATACGATGATAAAAGACCTTGCGTAACTTTTTTATCTTTATAGTGTTTTAAATGCATCTTCTGCACAATTTTTTTGGCTCCATCAAGCAGAGGTGTCGTTCCTACATGAGCAATGATATCTTGATTAGCAATAAGATGTGCATAATAACGTAGCATCATTAAGGTTGAACTCTTATCGTTATAAGCAAAAAATGCAATAGGGAAATTAGATCCCATTTCATCAAATCCTGCAAAATCATTATCATTGATATCTTTAATATTCATAGTGAAATCTATTATTTTTTGGAAAATATCAGGCTTTAAACGTAGAGCAAATAGCAAGCCATAAAACTGTCCCTGATATTTGCTTAGTAAAAAAAGATTGCTTGGATGCTCCGCCCAAGATTTTATAGTTTCAAAATTAAGGTTGTAAACATTTCCTGTAAGATTTTCAATAACACTATAAGGCATCTGCAAAACAGTATCAATATCATCAGCAGAACGAAGATGCTCAATAGAGATATCATCTACACGAAATGACTTTGTAGGAAAATTTAAAATATGTTCTTTGGAGTGTCCAACAAGATTTTGAATACCTAGCTTACAAAGTTCAGTTTCAACAAGTTTTTTATCCATGGTATTAAAACATGATAATGTCGTATTTCCAAGTTCACTAAAAAGGTGAACTATCTTAATCTGCTTATCCATACTTGGTTTCGTACTGCCACGTTCCCAACGGC
>JAYEPE010000051.1:4370-5012 GCA_034723735.1 Campylobacterota bacterium
AGTATTAACATCTAAGCCTTCAAAAGTATCATCTGCATTATAAAGTTTTTGTACTAACTGCTCTTGTGTAAAATGATACTGTTGGCGACATGATTTTAGATAATTATTAAATTGCATAAGCCATTGTAACTAGGCATATTTAAAAAGAAGATTAGAAATAAATGCCCTTATCTAATATCGCCAAATTTCCTATACTTATGTATATAAAATAAAGGATTTAAAATGTCAGATATTGATTGGATAATGTTTGGATTTACAATGATTTGGTTGTATCTTGTCTATGTTACTTTTTATGAGATTGAAAATGCAGATGCTATGCAGTAGCCGGGCCTTTATGGATTAACATTGAATAACACATGCTCATATAATAGAATAATTATAGTACGATTGAGGAATTGAATGGTAAAGTTTGTAAAAGTACTGCTAATAAGTTACTATTAGAGGTGAGATAAAAAGTACAAAGCAGTATAATATTGAAGTATTTAACTCAACAGGATGATTTTAAATGTTAGCGGTAAATTTACTAATTATTGCACCCATATTTTTTGCATTTGTAGTGATGAATAGTACATTAAAAGTTAGAAATATTTTAACGATTGTCTTTGTTCTTATTTTAAGTGTAGTAAGTTTTACAACTTTAGA
>JAYEPE010000052.1:0-4981 GCA_034723735.1 Campylobacterota bacterium
GGCACTTCATCAAGGTGAGTTTTTTGACACAGCCGATTATGTACTTGATTTTCAATCAGGAAAGACATTTACTAAGCCTGTTATCTCCATCTCTATAGAAGATGCTAATCTTAAAATGGCACATGCTATTAATATGGTCTATCTTGATATGGATGATAGAAGTAGCGGTGAGGTTAATGCTAGTGATCATACTCTTATGGCGCAACGCAAACTCTACACCTTTAATGAGACAAGTTTTGTACTACGTGATTTTTATGTCAGCGCAAAAGAAGTTTTAGTAAGTCGTGACTCTTTACGAGGCCCTAAGATGAACAATAGAGCTATTGATGCTATTGTCCTTCGTCTTGAGAGTGGTGATGCAAGTAGTGAAGTTACCGTACAAGGTTCTCGTGGTATGACAGGTGAAAATGTAACTATTGATTTTGCAGGTATGGAAGTGACTTTAAATTATGGGGCTAAGGTATTAGAACTTCCATTTGGACTCAAGTTAGAAAAATTTGAACTTGACCGCTACCCTGGTTCAAATTCTCCTTCATCATACGCAAGTGAAGTGATTCTTATTGATGAAGAAAAAGGCATAGAAAAACCTTTTCGTATCTATATGAATAATGTCTTAGATCACCGTGGATATCGCTTTTTCCAATCTTCTTATGATAGAGATGAGAAAGGAACGGTACTTTCGGTCAATAATGATCCAGGAACTTTACCAACATATATAGGATATTTACTGATGGGAATAGGAATGTTTGGCTCACTCTTTTTGAAAAATGGTCGTTTCGCAAAACTCTCTAAAAAAGCAAAAGAGGCATCAAAGAAAATGGGTACTCTAGCTGCTATCTTGTCAGTTTTAGCACTTACAGTATCGACACCATCACAAGCAGAGGAACTTAATCCCCTTGTAAAAAGAGTGCTCTCCTTTGATAAAGATCATTCTGAGAAGTTTGGACATCTTATGGTGCAAACAGTACAAGGTCGGATGAAGCCTGTACAAACACTCGCTACTGAGATTTTAGCGAAGGTGAGTCGTAGTGATTCATTTTTAGGTTTAACACCTAATCAAGTTGTTTTAGGAATGATGCTCGCTCCTGATGCATGGCGTGAGATAACGATGATTCGCACCGATAAACTGCTTAATGAAGTGATAGGTTTGCCTGAAAATGCAAAAATGAGCTCGTTTTCACAATTTTTTGAATTTCCAAGTGAAATGGGTGGCTATAAACTCAATCAATATGTAGAAGAAGCTATCCGTAAAGCTCCAGGAAAACGTGATAAATTTGATAAAGCTGTCTTAAAAGTAGATGAACGAGTCAATGTTAGCTATATGGTTTACTCTGGCGCACTTATCGCAATTTGGCCAAAAATAGATGATGATAACAATAAATGGTTTGCCACTATTGATGCAATTCAAGGTTTTGATGTACGTGATAGTGAAGTTGTACGTCTTTTAGCGCTAAATTGGTTTAATTCAATAGAAAAAGCACTAGGTGATGGTAACTGGAGTGAGGCAGATAAAGCACTTAATGGCATTAGTAATTACCAACGAAAAATTGGTGCCGCAGTCTATCCAAGTGATAATAAAATAAAGACAGAGATTTTATATAATAAACTTAATATCTTTGAAAAACTTTGGCCTTTCTTTTTCTTAGTTGGTTTTGTTTTACTTATTCTCTCATTTACAAAAATAGTACGTCCTAAATTCAAGTTAGATATTTATACTAAAATAACAATGATTATTTTGACTGTATTTTTTGTGGCACTAACAATTGGATTGGGAATGCGCTGGTATATCTCAGGACATGCTCCATGGTCTGATGGCTATGAGTCCATGATTTATATCTCTTGGGCAACCATGTTGGCAGGATTTATATTTTCAAAAAATTCACCAATTACTCTTGCAGCAACAGGGATCTTAACAGGACTTATTCTTTTTGTAGCTCATCTTAATTGGATGGATCCTCAAGTGACAAATCTTGTTCCTGTTCTTAACTCATATTGGTTAAGTATTCACGTCTCTATGATTACGGCAAGTTACGGTTTCTTAGGTCTAGGTGCGCTTCTTGGATTTATCACTCTTATTCTCTTTATGATTAAAAATGATAAAAATTCAGCACAAATCAGCAACTCAATTCGTGAACTCAATGCTATCAATGAGATGAGCCTCATGATTGGTTTAGCTATGCTTACTATCGGAAACTTCTTAGGCGGTGTCTGGGCAAATGAGAGTTGGGGACGTTACTGGGGTTGGGATCCAAAAGAGACGTGGGCACTAGTAACTATTTTAGTATATGCAGTTGTAATTCATATACGCTTTATCAAATCGATTTATACAGCATTTGCATACAGTATTATTTCACTCTTATCTTTTACCTCGGTAATTATGACCTATTTTGGAGTAAACTTCTACCTTGCAGGAATGCACTCATACGCAAAAGGTGATCCAGTCCCAATCCCTGACTTCGTACCAGTGACGTACGCTATCATCTTGGTAATGATAGCATTTGCTTATCGCAAACGCCATCTTACTTAATCTTCTTTTTACAAGTCGATGTTCTAAAAAGTATCGATACATTTGTACAATTTAACCTTCGGTACTGAAGTCGATGGAAAAATTCCAGTTGGTGGTTCATTATGGATTAATGGTTCAGGTATTGGAGATTCCACTCAAACAGATTTTACGAAAGATAAAATATGGTTTACTTCAGGTGATGGAGCTGCGTATATCGACACGGCTACAGGAAAACTAGTGATACATATACCTAATGGGGATGTGTTGAATTCGTATTTAGGTAAAGTGGCTAATGGTGATTGTTATCCTGGAGGTACTATTCACAATTCAGATAAAACTACTGATACCTTTAGTATAAATAAGTATGAACAGACATCTTACGATCCTCCTCTTAACTATAATAAGTAAGAGAGTGTAAAAAGTCTTTACATGTAAGACTCTTACATGTAAAGATATAGCAATTAGCTATCTTCCTCATAACTAAACATCTCTGGTGTAAAGTTCACAATCTTATTTCGTCCTGTGTTTTTAGCCTCATAGAGTGCTGTATCGGCGTATTTGATAACTTTCCATATAGAGTCTGCATCATTTGGAAAGTGTGCAATACCTATGCTAATTGTTTTTTGAATTGTATCGGATCCTACATCAAATTTTGTGCCATTAAAATCTTCTTGAATTTTTGAAGCAATATTTATGGCACTTTCTTGGCTTGCGTTGTGTAAAAGAACAGTAAATTCTTCACCTCCATAGCGAATAGCTAAGTCAGAAGTACGGATATTAGACTCTAGTATAGAAGCAAGTCCTTTAATGACGATATCACCTGCATCATGACCATAGTTATCATTAACAAGTTTAAAATAGTCAATGTCAAGCATTAAAACAGAATAATTTCCATTTTCACGTAAGGTCTGTTTCATTACCTTATCAATAAATTCTTCAAGAAAACGACGATTGTAAAGTTTTGTCATACCATCACGTAGAGAAGAATCTCGTAGTTGATCCATAAGAATACGACTCTCTACAACTGGCTTGGCTGCTTCTAGGTAATTTTCAATACTATCAAGTTTTTCATGATGTATTTCTAATGTTGCAATATCTTGTGTGTAGATACTTAAAATAATAACAATATCATCATTAACCGTAAATGGCATACATAGGTAGTGCATATTTGGCGTACTGCAGTATTCGCAAAGATTGGGAAAATCTGATGAAATGATAGTGCTATCCGTGCGATAAGCACGACACTCATTTGGTTCATTCATCGCTACAGTACAGGCTTCATTTTCTACATTAGAAAAGATTTCAATACGCTGGGATGTCTCTTTGTGAACTTCAAAGAGAGTAAAGGTACTGATATCAAACTTCGTATTGACAACATAAATAAGACGCTCATAAATAGCATTTTTTGATGCATCTAATTCAATAGTCTTTTTAAATTTATAGACATCTGCAAGCTCTTTAATAATGACTTTTGCTTCAAGTAAAGGATCGTCAAATGTTAATTTTGATTGAGTTAAAAATGTGCTGAGATTTTGTTTTATTTCATTAAATGTCTCTTGCATTTTTCTAAAAAGATGGTTGAGGCGTTCACTGACTTCAGCACCTTCACCTTGAAGCGAGGTATTAAATACAAAGCTAAAATCTCCATGATAGGCCAGGTCAATACCTTTTTTGAGATCTTCAAAATGTTTGATAAATGGTTTGAGATAGTAGTTGGTCATAAAAATAGCTATAAGAATAAAAAGTATATTGATAGCCAATATTTTCAAGAGTGTTATTGATCCTGTACTACGAGTATCACTAATATCAAATTCCATACTAATGGCACCAAGAACCGTGTTTATAGGTACATTATGACAGCTTAAACAGTTAGGAGTGCCATCAAGAGATGCGGTATAGGGAATGGTGATACGCAGTTGAACACCATCTGCATTTTCTTGAACTTCTTTTATTGTTTTACCTGTTTTAAGAACTTTCTCATCAATACTATCACGAACATATTCATTTAAAAATCCCTTATCGAACTGTTTATCAATAGCAGGAGCACGAACGATCCAGAGTTTTTTTACTTGATCTTTATTAGCAATACTGTTTAAAAAATATTGACGTTTATCCATGGTTCCATTGACCATATGCGCAGTAAGTGCATCTTTAACAATGGAGGCTGTCATTTTTGCTTTTTCTGTGGCATTATCTATAGCATGAGTACGAAAGTTAAAAGCAACATTTATCAAGGTTACAATAAGTAAGCTTATTAGCATAATAACAATAATAAGAGTAAATTTATGATTTGTTTTCATGAATAATCTTTATGGTGATATTTGAAATGTATTCTAGCATAACTCAGAAGAGTTATGTGCCAAACCATCCTTTGACTTTTTCAAAAGCAGATTCAAAAGTGCTTTCATGAGGCTTGGATTCGATACCAAATGATTCTTGCAGTTTGGCAAGTAAGTCACGTTGTTCATCATTGAG
>JAYEPE010000053.1:0-4948 GCA_034723735.1 Campylobacterota bacterium
CCTTGCAAAATTATTGTGTAAGAATTATAGCATATTAGAATATTTTTATTCACAATAATAACCCGCTCTTGAGTGCTGCTACCTTGTATCCTCTTTAAGGAGCAAGCAAAACTTTAAGTTTTTGACTTAGATGGGCTTGTTTCTTGGTATCAGAACTTCTTTCTATCTGCAGGCTTAACCAGACAATAACACCATTACGATAGCCTTGATAAGATGCTTGATTCACAATGGTATCAATGCTTTTTTCACTGAGATACTCTTGAGCGAGTGATGCTGCAATCATTTGTGATGTGAGTGGTGTTATTGTGATGAGTGCATCATTTATTGCTTTAGTATTTTGGCTTAATTGTGCCTTCGCAAAGTTTTGGTACTGTTTTGGTAGATTTTGAATATCATTTAGAGTGAATTTCCCTGATAAAAAGTGCTCATAACTCTCTAGTTCATCAGATACGATGAGTGGTTTTAAACGGTCATACTCTTTACATGTAAAGGCTTGCAGTAAGGCTACATGTAAGCCACAACTTGCTAACTCTATACGTGCTAGTGTTTTTAAATCAGCACTCTGCTTTGCATAAGTACGGGCACGATCAAGCTCCATGCTTGCAAGAGCGCTATGTCCTTTTAGATAATAATTTTCAAAGTTTTTATAGGCACTGCTGCTTTGATATTGCCATCTGTTTTGAGGTGCTTTAGTACTGCATCCTAAAAAAAGCAACAGTGCTAGTATCAGTAAAAGTTTCATGGAAGTACCACCTGAGAATCAGATTCACCTAAGAGTAAATTATCAACTTTTTCAAGAAGTTGATGGGTCTTATCGAGGTTAAGATGAAGCTCTTTTTTAAGGATGAGTAACTCTTTATCATACGAGCCAAGAGTATTCACTGTAGCATCAAGAGTTGAGAGTTTCTTTTGAATATCAACAAAGATAGCATCAAGTTTTTGTACCGATTTTCCTGCAGGAACAATGAGTTGCTGCTGTGTTGTATCGAGCATGGTATTTAACTCTTGCGTGAGCTGTTTGATATTGGACATAATCTCTTTGGTATCTTGGAGTGAGGCATTGATAGTATCTGTGGTGTTAGCGTCACCAGTTAGGCTTGTTAAAATGGCATCATTATTGGCAAGTTTTGCACTGAAGACTTCGATATTTTGCAGGGTTTTTTCAAGAGGTCCCTCTTTGGAAGCAAAATTTTGTGTAATGGTATTCATAGAGTGGATAATCTGTTCTACCTCGATAAGTATAGGTTGAAGTTTGACAATAATAGCATTGATATCATCACTGATAATAATCTTTAACTCTGCTCCTTTTTTGAGTAAATTATCATTTGGCGTGGTTTTAACGTTGATTGAAGGGGAGCCGATAAGAGGTTTCTCAAGCATTAAAATAGTCTCAGTATTAATCCATTTTTTATTACGCTCTTTTACTCTAAAGAAAACCTTCACTACGCCACTGTCGGTTAAAACAAGGCTTGAGATATTTCCAATCTCAAAACCTGAGACATTCAAAGACATTCCTACATAAAAATTATCAGCATGGTTAGTTTTAAAGTAGTAGCTCTCATAATCATCAAAAAAACCTTTTTTCTCCATAATAATACCAAAGAGTAAAATAACTCCTAAAACCAATAGGCTTACAAAAAGTCCAACATACAGTTTCATTCGATGATAGGGCATAAGACTCCTTTGTGGGTATAATCATTTTCATAAAGACTTAAATCAAAAATTTTCACACGTTGCTCAAGTCTAAGCTTATGTATTAGCTTAAAGAGTGTCTCAACAGGATCTTTTGAAAAAAACTGTTGCAGAGGTGATATGATAATAATTGTAGCATATTGCATCATAGAAGCACGAATAAGTGAGGCACAAAAGCGTTCATAATTATTGCAACGTCCTACACGGTACTCACTTAGATATGCCATCTCGATTTTTTCAAGAGCATTTGTGGCATGTTGATGTGATGAATGCCTAGGCATTCTTTGGTGAACCTCTTCAATAAGCGCAATATTTTCTATGATGTTAAGATTACTTAAAAGGGGTGCTTTTAGATCAACATAAGCAAAGACTTCACCTTGAGTTTCAAGCGAGGTGATATGGTTTTGAAGTTTTTCATATTCACTAAAAAGTGATACCTTTATCGAAGAAAAAATGTGACCCCCTCAATGGTAAAAATAGCAATAAATAGACGTACCATTCCACGTAAAACAGCAATAGGTATCGCATCAAAAGATCGTGTTGTTGTTAAGCCACTATAGATAGGAATAAGCATAATCACAAAGCCAAATGCCATACTCTTTCCAATCAAAAAGATAAGATGTTTAATTTCAACAGAGTGAAAGAGCATATAGGTGTAGGTCTGTAAATTCATATTCATATACAATAGAGTAAAGAGATAGCCTCCTACAAGCATTAACATAGCAAACAGTAATGATAAGGCAACATTGCTAATCATACCGCTAATAATACGAGGTAAAAAAAGATAATCAATCAATCCAATATCAAATTTTTTAAGAGTATTCAATTCACCACTGACTTGCATAACGGCAATCTCTGTATTAACAGCCGCTCCTGAACGAAGTGCGATAAGTAAGGCGGTAAAAAGGGGTGCAAATTCATAAAAGGTAAATCCAAGTAAAATAGATCCAACTTGATCTTTGAGACCATACTCAATAGCAAGACTGATAACATACCCAATACTGAGTGATCCAAAAAGAATACCAATAAGTAAAAAAGAGGGTAAAATTTGAACGACTGTAAAATAAATTTGCTTTAACAAAACACTTTGCATGGCAGGATGATAACTCTTAGGTAAAAAAAGATGCATAACACAGAGTTTACTAAAATATAAAGCTTCAGAAACATCTTTGAAAAATTTTAAAGTACTAGCACCAATGCTTTGTAAAAAATTTCCTAACACGCTTTCACCTTCAATTAATTCTGTCAATAGTGACATAAGTAAACTAAAAAACGTATCAAATTAAGAATAATCTAGGTATTTGTTGAAATTAAGCCATTTTTAAAATTAAAGAGCGCTATAATTAAGAAGAGTTTTACTGTAAGGAGAAAAAATGAAAAAAAACTTTTTTTTGGTTTTCGCAGTCATCTTACTACCACTTGTGGTTTTTTCACAAAGTTTTGAAGATTTTAAAAAAGAGCAACAAGGAGCCGTTAAGAAAGAGGCTGATGCTTTTAATACCTACAAAAAAAATCTTGAAGCGGAGTTCAATAACTATGTTAAGGAGCTCAATCAAGCTTATGTTGATTATCAAAAAGAGCTTGATGAGTATTGGAAAAATCCAAAGTTATCGACAAAGAAAGATTGGGTTAACTATACTAAGGACAAGAAAACCCGCACAACAGTAGCTTTTGATACGAATACTATCGTATTAGAAACAATAGCCGCATCACCGCAAGAAGCGCAAAATCGTCTGAAAAAAGCTTTGGCTACGGTGGTTTTAGATGATACAAAGAGTGCTGTTAAGCATGATATTTTGCAACAACGTATCGCGAAAATAGAGAAAAAAAATGCTAAAGTGACGGTAACTAAACCGATTAAAGCAGAGCCTATTTTAGCGCCAATTGTATTTAAAAAACCACCAACAAAGAAAAAAATTATTCAATATGTTAATAAGAAGGTAGTTGCTAAAAAAATTGCAGTCAAACCTTCTAAAATACATAATGCAAAGATTTACTCTGTTAAGGTGAAACTGCCTTCAAATACTATGTTGAAGCGTTCTAAGACTTTTGAGAGTGATGTTAGAAAGAATGCAAAGCGTTTTGATATCCCTGTGGCTTTAGTTTTTGCGATTATGCATACGGAGAGCTCTTTTAATCCTTTTGCAAAATCACATATTCCAGCTTATGGATTGATGCAAATTGTTCCTCGTTCGGCAGGTATTGACAGTTATCAGCTTTTGCATAAAGAAAAGAAGATGCCCTCGGCTAGCTATCTCTACAATAGTTCCAATAATATCGAGATGGGAAGCGCGTATTTACATATATTGTATTACCGATATTTACGTAAGATAAAAAATCCTACAAGTAGGCTCTATTGTACTATTGCAGGATATAATACAGGTGCTGGTAATGTTGCTTATGCTTTTAATGGCAATAATAATGTGACAAAAGCCTCCAAAAAGATTAATGTAATGAAACCGCAAGAGGTATATGATCATCTGATTAAGCATCTCAAATATGATGAAGCAAGACACTATCTTGAGCGAGTGAGCCGTAGAATTAACTCGTATAAGCATGTGTATAAGTCAAATGATTTAGTCTATTTTAAACCTAAAGTAAGTTAAAGGAGCGTTTATGTTAACTGTTATCGCGATAGGATTATTGAAAACACTCTCTTGTTTCCTTTTTGAACAGGCTTTGCATACAACGGTTGAGTATGATATCGAAGATGCTCCGTATTGGTACTATCAAGAGGGAAGTGATGAGATGTGTACTTTTAGCTATAAACAAGGAGGACTTGAAAGTATTAATCTTGCAAAAAAAGATGCGTCACGTTTAATGATTATTCGTATTAATGATTTGACGGAGAAGACAGCTTATGACAATTTTAAAAATGTTAAAAATCCAAAAGAGAAGTTGTTGGTTGAAGCATTTAAGTATGACAGTGATCTGCCTCTTTTTGTGAAGACACAACTAGTATATTCCAAGGTGAAGCATGAAGATGAAGAACAGATTACTTTCGTCAAAGCGTGTATTGCCAAAGAGAGTATCATGACATATGAAACACAGCGTGTTGAAACTTTGAAAAAAGATATTATGATACAAAAATCAGATACGGCCTTAGAAGAACTTGAAAAAGAGTTTGAGGAAGAAAAATAGTTTAAGCTTATCTATATTGAATTTGCTTTAAAATATAAAATAAAATACACAAAGGATTTCCAAATGAAAAAATACTTAAGTGCAGTAGCGTTCTCAACGGTTTTAATGTTATCGG
>JAYEPE010000054.1:0-4942 GCA_034723735.1 Campylobacterota bacterium
TCCTTCTGAGCCTAGAGATGTTGTTAAAAATTGGTTACGAAATAAAAATACGATTGAATTTATTGGATTATGGGAAAAAATTAATAACCCAGATTTTAAAGGGGTAGAATTCGACCTGTTTAGAAATAAGGTAGGTCTCGAATCTTTAAATGAAGAGTTCATCAAACAGGGGTTTCTTCTGGAAGATAGGTTGGAAAGGTTAAATACTATAGCCATAGAGCATGTGAAACTTTTATTGGGTTATAAAAAATTAGGGTACAATAATGATTAAGAGTTATGATTATCACCAGACCTCTAGAGTTAAAGATTGGAGTTATCGTTATCACCTGACCCCTAAACTTCCTAAACTTGATTTTAAATTTGCTGATATATTAATAAAGGAGAGAGGATAGTGAGTAAAATAGTTTTGATAGGTGCTGGTCAGCTCGGAAGCCGCCATTTACAGGGAATGGCAAAAAGCAGTGTAGAGATTTCTATAGAGGTTGTAGAACCTTTTGAAAAATCAAGAGAAGTGGCAAAACAACGTTATGAAGAGATAGGAAATAATCCAAAAGTAAAAAGTATTAGTTTCTTTGAATCTATTGATGAACTCTCAGATACATTGGATATTGTGGTCATCGCAACCAATGCAGATGTACGATCAAAAATCATTAAAGAGTTGTTTTCAAAAAAAAGAGTGAAAAACTTAATTCTTGAAAAAGTACTTTTCCAGAGTGTTGAAGAGTATCATGAGGTAGAAAAACTACTTGAAGATTCAGCTACAAAATGTTGGGTGAACCATCCTCGTAGAATGTATCCTTTTTATCAGTCCTTAAAAAATGAGATCAAAGATTCAGAACAGATCAGCTACATGGTACAAGGTGGAGCATGGGGTTTAGGATGTAATGGATTGCATTTTATAGATCATCTTTCCTTCTTATCTGATGATTCAGAACTGAAGATAGATAATGATTTTTTACATCCACAGGTATATGAGGCAAAACGTGCAAACTATGTAGAGTTTAATGGTTTACTAAAGGGAAGAATTGGAAATCATATCTTTTCTCTCTATTCCGATAAAGAACCTGTACCAGCGAGTATTACTATCACTACCGATACTTTGACTGCATTCATAGATGAAGCGAATGGATATACGAGGATCGCACGTAAAAGTGATGGATGGAAATGGAAAGAGTCACAACAGAAGATCGTCTATTTTCAAAGCGAATTGACAAATCTGTTGATCGAACAGATCATCACAACCGGAACTTGTGATCTACCTGCTTATGATGAAGCGATGAAATTACATATACCATTTATAGAGGCTTTGCTCTCACATATGGAAAGTGTAGATGGTCAAGTGTTGACACTTTGTCCTATAACGTAATAAAAGGAAAAAGATGAAAAATGTTTGGTTAATTGGTGCAGGTCCGATGGCGCAAGACTACATTAAGGTATTGGAAGGGTTAAATACCAACTTTACAGTAGTAGGCAGAGGTCAAGAAACGGCACAAAAGTGTGAAGAGGCAACAGGCTGTGAAGTGGTGATCGGTGGTTTGAAATCATTTTTAACAATGCAACCTGAACCGTGTTCTCATGCTATAGTCTCTGTAGGAGTTGAAAAGCTTTATGAAACGACAAAAGAACTTTTAGCGTATGGCATCAAAAATATATTGGTAGAGAAACCAGCTGGTTTACATCAACATGAATTTGAAGACCTTGTTAGTTTGACCAAGGAGAAAAGTGCGAATGTCTTTGTAGCGTATAATCGAAGATTTTATGCTGCTGTACTTCAAGCACAAGAGATCATCAAAGAAGATGGCGGTGTCACTTCTTTTAACTTTGAGTTTACAGAGTGGGGACATGTCATAGCTCCTTTGCAAAAAGCAGAAGGTGTCAAAGAGAAGTGGTTTCTAGGTAATTCAACTCATGTTGTGGATCTTGCTTTCTTTTTGGGAGGTGAACCAAAAGAGATATGCAGTTTTACCAATGGTAATTTAGACTGGCATCCTTCTTCCTCTGTATTTTCCGGAGCAGGAAAGAGTGACAGAAATGCACTCTTCTCTTATCATGCAAACTGGGAATCTGCAGGACGTTGGAGTGTCGAGGTCTTAACAAAAGAACATAGATTAATATTGAGACCAATGGAGAAGCTTCAGATTCAAAAAAGAGGTGCTATAGCACAGAATTTTGTTGAAGAGATTGATTATGCGCTTGATGATACATATAAACCGGGACTTTACCTTCAGACAAAGAACTTTCTTGAAGAGAGTACTGAAAGTTTTTGTACTATCGAAGAACAATTAAAAATGTATAATACTTATGACCAGATGGCTGGATATAGTAGCTAAGATATTGTGAGATTTATAAAAATGGTAATTACTTTAGGGATTATGAATATATTCATGGAAAAATGATTGAATGATAATTAAAAAATTAAAACAAAGTTTACTTTTTAAAAATACCTTTATTTACACATTTTTACAATTGATAAATAAAGGTATACCATTTTTCTTATTACCTATATTAACACATTACCTTAGCACTGATGACTTTGGTATGATTGCTGCTTATAATACTTTTTTAGGAGGAGTGGCTATTTTTATTGGGCTAAGTATGTCTGGTGCAGTTGGTGTGAACTATTTTCAAATGGAGCAAGGGGAATTAAGAAATTACATTGGTAATGTTTTTCATATACTGTTTGTATCAACAGTGATTATGATAGTTATTGTATCACTGTTTAATGGGTTACTTGCTCAACATCTGGAGATTCCACTTGAGTGGATGTATATTGCTGTGATCGTAGCTTTAATGCAAAATATTACAGCTATTAATCTTACATTATGGAGATCACAGCAGCGTGCTAAGCCTTATGCCTTGTATGAGATAGCAGAAACGGTATTTAACATTACTATTTCTCTTTTACTTGTTATCGCATTAAAATATGGCTGGGAAGGTCGAACATCAGGTACTGCAACTGCAGCCATTATTTTTGGTATTTTAAGTCTATTTATTATTTATAAAAGAGGGTATGCCTCCGTTAATTATTCAGTTAAGTATATGAAAGATGCATTAAAATTTGGTGTTCCTCTTCTACCGCATCATCTTGCATTATGGATGAGAACAGGTGTTGATATCATATTGATCACATCCCTAGTCGGTGTAGCAGAGACAGGGATATATTCTGTTGGGTATCAGCTTGGTGCAGTAGTAGGTATTATCGCTATGGCATTCAATAATGCATATAGTCCATATTTATTTGAAAAACTAAAAGATATGTCTTCTGATGATAAAGCAAAGATAGTAAAATTTACTTATCTATATTTCGTAGGGATCATATTTTTAGCTTTGAGTTTGAGTACATTTTTTTCTATGATAATACCTTATTTCTTGAGTGAAGCTTTTCAAGAAGCCGGAATATATATTTTTTGGATCTCATTGGCATATGCATTTCAAGGTATGTATCTAATGGTAGGTTTATATATTTTTTATGTTAAAAAGACTCATTTATTGTCTTCGGTTACTATTTCCACTAGTATAATACATGTACTTTTGAGTTATGTATTGATCAATATATTTGGTGCAATCGGAGCTGCTTATGCAACAGTGAGTTCATTTTTCTTGACATTTATACTGGTTTGGTACTTAGGTAGTAAAGTCTACAAGATGCCTTGGTTTGGTCAATCTTATATTGATATAAATAAGAATGGAGATTAAATACACAATGACAAGAATTAAAATTCAGTGCAAGCGAGGCAGTAAATGCTGAGTCGTAAACATTTATTTATATGTTCAACACCTTTTCAGTTGATGGCAGCCATCAATCTAAGTTTGACAAGTTTAGTGAATGATGAGGTAACTCTTTATATTCTTGATCATAGTGATTCTTATAATGAAATGTATAATGGGGCAATGCAAGCACAATGTTTTCATCAAATCTTTTTACTCAAAACAAAAGCTTTTAATAACCATTGGACACAGAAGTTTAAGGTAACAAGATATATTGTCAAAGGAATTGAATATATAAATCATAAAAAAATTGCCTTAAATTTTATAGAAGATAATACTAACTATGATAAATTCTGGGTCTCCTTTATGGATCGTTCATCTTGGTTGATATTTTTAACCTATAAAAAAGTCAATCCAAATATTGAGCTTTTTTTCATAGGTGATGGTGTGGGCGGCTATCGATTATTGACTGTGCGAGAAAACCACTTAGATAAGAAGCTATTGCATATACTCGGATTTAAAAGTACATTTGAAGAGATGCAGGCTCTTTATGTTTATGAACCGGATCTAGCTAAAAATACACTATATCCGGAGATAAAGATCAACCCGTTGCCTAAGGTTTGTGATAATAAGATAAAAGATATATTAAATGATATATTGTCTTTTGATGTTAAAGACCTTGAACTGTTGAGACATAAATATATTTTTTTGGAAGCTCCTTATGCTCAAGATAAAATTTATAATCACCAGTTAAAAATAATGAGACAATTGTGCGAACAAATGGAAGATCAATTTTGTATCAAACTGCATCCTAGAACATTGATGAAAGAGGTAGATGACCAAAAGTGTATTTCAAATGTAACTACAGCAATAGAAGCATTGTGTTTAAATGGTGATGTGTCAAAGAATGTATTTATCTCAGGATTGTCAGCTGCTAGTGTCATGCCTAAACTGATGTTTGATCAGGAGCCTGTTGTGATTTTTCTTTATAAAATTTTTGAACTTGACAAATTGACATTTTCATGAGATTACTATATAGAGTTTATGGAAGATTTCTCTAAAACTTATATAAATCAAAATCGAGTTTTTAGTCCAAGAACTATTTCTGAATTAGAAGACATAATTGAAACATTGAATCTTGAAAATAACTCAACAAGGAGTAAAATAATATGAATATAACAGAAAAAATATATCGTTTTTCTCCATTTTGGATGAAAAATATGATGGTTAGTCT
>JAYEPE010000055.1:0-4886 GCA_034723735.1 Campylobacterota bacterium
TGCATCTCTTGTAGTGATTCTATCAGTTTATTTTGTTTTCGCATTAACTTATCTTGCTCATGTAACTTATATGATACTACTAAAAGTAAAATTACTATTATTAATTCAAGCATAACATCCTTTGGCTTATTATAGCAAGGATTTTCAAAAAAATGATACGATACGATACAGAGAATAGCTATAGCTATAGCTAAATACGTAGGAGTTGATTTATGCTAGAGATTATCATTTACACTTTACTGGTATCAACAATTTTAAATTTATTATTGAGACGTTTTGGTATTCCTACTATCATCGGCTACATCGCTACGGGAACAATTATCGCCTATCATTTTGATCTGCATTCTACCGTACACTCTCACGAACTTAAAGAGATTGCTGAATTTGGAGTGGTCTTTTTGATGTTTACTATCGGCTTGGAATTTTCTATCAACCATCTTATGAAAATGAAAAAAGAGGTTTTTATAAATGGAGCACTTCAAGTTTTTATCACCTCAGCTCTTTTCTCTTTTTTGGCGCATTTCATTTTTGATATAGAGATAAAATCTGCCATAATTATTGGTGCGGCACTTGCTCTCTCTTCTACGGCTATTGTACTCAAACTTTTAAATGAAAGTGGTGATATTAATAAACTTTATGGACGTAAAGTTTTAGGCATACTACTCTTTCAAGATTTAGCAGTTATCCCGATACTACTTATGATTACAATCTTTAGTGCTACAGATAAATCTATCTCTTCTCTATTTTTTGAGACCTTTGTTGATGCTAGTATTCTCATAATAGGCTTATTAATTGTTGGTAAATATATGCTTGAGCCTTTTTTTCATCAAGTCACTAAAACAAAATCAAGTGAAATCTTTATCAGTTCAATTTTACTTATTTTAATAGGGGCATCTTACATCGCAGATCTTTTAAATTTTTCCTACTCACTAGGAGCCTTTATAGCCGGTATGATGATAGCTGAAACCCATTATAAACATCAGGTAGAAGCCGATTTAATCCCTTTTCGAGACTTATTGCTAGGAATCTTTTTTATCACTGTAGGTATGCAACTTGATTTTCAAATTATTTATGAAAATATTCATATAATTTCTCTGCTACTACCTGCATTAATACTTATAAAAATTCTTCTGATTTTTGCAATAGTACGCTATTCAACCGATAAACGCACCGCTTTGAAAAGTGCTTTTTCTCTTTTTCAACTTGGAGAATTTGCCTTAGTTATTTTTGAACTCTCTTTTGCTAAAGGCTTGCTAGAGCCTAATTTGGGTCAAATTCTTATTGTTGTTGTTATCATTTCTATGATTATCACTCCCTTTGTTTTAAGAAATATTACACAGATAGTAGATATCTTTGTATGTAAAATAGAACATGCTACTCCTAAGCATATTGAGAAAAAACATTTATCCAATCATGTAGTTCTTATAGGCTTTGGACGATTAGGAAAACATATCTCTAAACTTCTTCAAAATCAGGGCATAGAATATATTGCACTTGAGAGTGATATTAAGATTGTAAAAGATGCGCAGAAGCTAAACTTACCTATTGTCTTTGGGAATGCTTCACAAAAAAGTATCTTAGAATCCTTACATGTAAGAGATGCTAGAGCCGTTATCATCTCTATTGGTAATAGCAGAAAACTCAATCACATTTGTGAAGTCATCAATGAGCTTAGTATCAACACAATAACTATTGTCAAAGTAGATCGATTCGAAGAGCAAACTGCTTTAGAAAAATTCAAGCTTTCACATATTATTGTTGAAACAGAAAAAACGGCAACAGCTATGTTTGATGAGGCAATGAAGTGTTAAATATGATAAAATTTCTATATACAAATAATTTTAGGATATTTTATGTCAGGATTTATGGCGCTTAAAGGGCAAGGTGACTGGAAAACACTTCTAGCTGCTTTTCTCTATTTTGACTTTAGTTTTATGGTTTGGACAATGCTTGGACCTCTTTCAACAGAGATAAGCGAAGCCTTAGCCATGGGTGGATTTATTATTACTGCTTCTCAAAAAGCGACACTGCTCTCTATTCCCATCTTAGCAGGGGCACTTCTTAGAATACTGCTAGGTTTTGGTGTTGATAAGTATGGCGCGAAAAAAACAGCTCTAGCTTCACAGCTTGTTGTTATCTCTGTACTTTTTTATGCTTATTTTAGAGGTGCAAATATCACCTATGATGAGCTACTTGTAGTGGCAGTGGGACTTGGTTTTGCAGGGGCTTCTTTTGCTGTAGCACTTCCTCAAGCAGGGCAATGGTATCCTGCCAAGCTTCAAGGTGTAGTTCTTGGTATTGCAGGTGCTGGTAATATTGGTGTTGTTATTGACTTTCTCTTTGCGCCAAAAATTGCGGAGATTTGGGGATGGGAATCTGTTTTTTTAGTTGGTGGCGTACTCTCAACGCTTATCTTTATAGCTTACATTTTTTTAGCTAAAGATGCCCCACCTGAAGTTTATACAGCACATCCTAAAAAATTAAAAGATTATCTTAAATTATTAAAAGACAAAGATACTTGGTGGTTTAGTCTATTTTACGCGGTCAGTTTTGGTGGATTTGTTGGCTTTGCTGGTTATATGAAAGTCTATCTGATGAACACCTATCAAGCAGATATGGCTAGCTTAGGTATTAGCCTTTTTGATGAGACAAATATAAAGGTTGTTGCAGGGTATTTTGGTGCTTTTTGTATCTTTGCAGGAGCTATTCTTCGCCCTTTTGGTGGCATAACAGCTGATAAACTCGGTGGCATAAAATCACTCTATATCTTCTTTGGAATTATTACCATTTTAGCCATTTTAAATGCCAGTATTATCATGCCATTTTGGTTTGCAATCCTTATACTATTTCTCATTATGGCAAATCTTGGTATGGCTAATGGTGCTGTTTTCCAACTTGTTCCGCAACGCTTTGGTAAGGATATCGGGATAATGACGGGTATTATTGGCGCGGCTGGTGGTATTGGCGGGACACTTCTTATTAAAACATTTGGCTGGAGTAAAGGTACTTTTGACGGTTATAGTGCTGGATTTATGCTCTTTGCAGGAATTGTTATTATTGCTATCATGGGAATTACCATCGTAAAAAAACGATGGAGAGCCTGTGAAGGTTTTCAAGCTGGTGGAAAGATTTAACTGCCCTTATTCTAAGGCCAATAATTTTTCTTCATACTTTTGCATATACTCTTCTAATTCATTATGCACAGTCTCAAGGCGTTCAAACTTCTCTTCGACCTCAATTTCTTCTTGAGAAACCAATTGCGAAAGCTCCATAAGTTTACTCGTTTCACCACTGCTTGAGACCTCTATTAACTCTTTATGATGTTCTTCTAAAAGCTCTTCGAGTTGCATAATGCGTGCTTCTAAACTTTCTAACTCTTTTTTGAGTGGTGTAGTAAACTTATTACGTTCTTGAATCAAGATAGTGCGGAGTCTTTTATTCTCTTTTTTATTTGCTTTTGGAGCTGTTTTTAGCTTTTCAATCTCCTCTGATTCTTCCTCATCCCAACCTATTTTTTCTAAGAAATCATCATAGCCACCATCAAAATACTCAGCGCCATCTTTAGCAAAAATAATCAATCTATCTGCTACACGACGCAAGAGTGCTTCAGAGTGAGTTACGATAATGACTGAGCCTTGAAAATTATTAATCGCTTCGGTGAGTGCCTCAATAGAGTCCATATCAAGATGATTTGTAGGCTCATCCAAAAAGAGGAGATTTACATTGCGAGCAAGGATTTGCCCTAACATCACACGGCTTTTTTCACCTCCTGAGAGAAGAGAAACTTTTTTCTCAGCACTATCACCGCTAAACATCATTGACCCACAGATACTACGAATACTTGCCGCTGGGAGTTTAGGGTTGGCATTATAGATTTCATCTAAAACCGTATTTTTAGGGTTTAAATGCGCAATATTTGTCTGTCCAAAATGGGCAAAAGATGTAGTAGTTTGAAAATCTACATCTCCTTGAAGCTGTTTTAACTCCCCTGCAATAGTATTTAAAAGTGTTGATTTTCCTTTTCCATTTTTCCCGATGATGCCTAAGCACTCCCCTTTTTCAAGTGTAAAAGAGATATCTTTAAACAGAATATTTTCTGGGGTATATCCAAAACCAAGCTCTTTCACGTCAAGTAGAACTTTTGCAGGTGTATCTTTGAAGTTAAAATCAAATTTCAGTCTTGTATCAAAACCTAAATCATCCATTAAATCCATTTTTTCAAGCTGTTTAACTTTTGACTGAGCTAGAGCGGCTGTTGAGGCCCGTGCCTTATTTCGAGCGATAAACTCTTCAAGTTCTTGACGTTTTTTATCTTGGGATAATTTCTGCTTTTCATACAGTTCATCACTGCTTTTAAGCTGCTCATAAAACTTATGTGTATCGCCTTGAATAAGAGTGAGTGACTTACGCACAATACCCATAGTATGAGTAGAGATACTATCCATAAAATCACGGTCATGTGTGATTAAGATAACTTCACCCGAAAAGGCACGTAAAAAAGTACGTAACCAGCGAAGTGAGAGGATATCAAGGTAATTCGTAGGCTCATCAAGAAGTAATAAGTTTGGCTCAGTTACTAAAAGTTTGGCAAGATTGATACGAATCTGATAGCCACCAGAAAAAGAGAGGGGATCTTTCTCCAAATCTTCTTGTACAAACCCTAAACCAAAGAGAATTTTTTCTACCTTATATATATTGTACTTGTCCTCTTCTTCTAAAGCCAAAGTCGCCTCTTCACGAAGTGTAGATTCACTAAATTCTAAATGCTGCTTAAGTGTCCCTATCTTGTAACCCTTAGCAATACTAATATCTCCACTATCATGCTCTTCTTCACCTAGTATCATCTTAAAGAGTGTCGATTTTCCACTCCCGTTTCTGCCTACTAA
>JAYEPE010000056.1:0-4871 GCA_034723735.1 Campylobacterota bacterium
AGCTGCTAGTTCATTACAGGGTCTTGCCGGTAAGTATAAAGGTAATGATCTTGATACAGCTATGGATGCAGCAACTAAATCTGGATCAAGAGAAAGATCTGTAGCAGCAGCAAAAAGAGATGATCAGTTGATGGCTAAACTAAGAGCTATGGGGATTAATGATATTGGAAGTTCTACTCCTACGGAATATTGGGATAAAATAACTTCAGAACTTGGACAAACCTCAAAAGAGATCGCTTCTTTAGCACAAAAGGATGGACTACAGGACTACTCTAAAGGTGTCACAACACAAGCAAGACAGCAGTTAGCGGGTACTGCGGCTTATGGTGCTAATGTAAATTCAGGTGCGGCAGTAAAAGTTTCTATTCAAGATGGTGAAGTTGAGGCAAAAACGGTTAATGAAACTGCAAAGTCAAGATCCATGATGGGAGACGATTATAATACAGATGATCTAGCAAAGGGTAGAGCATTACAAGGTATGGTAAAAGATATGAACTCTATGGGAGCAGCTAATGCCAATCTAACAAAAGAAGATTTAAAGAATATGAAAAATACCGGAACGGCAAGTATGCACTCAGAAGCAGGTAGAGCAGAAGCGCAAAGCGATGTTATGAAAGATGATCCTGATTTCTACAAGAAGTCTTCAGAATACGGAGAGAGATCGCAAGTATCTAATATAAAGGGAAGTATGAAAGCATATGGAAACGATGTAGATGCTATGGCTAAAGTAGTAGAAGATGATTCAAGAATAAAGGCTACACAACAAAGAGAATCTGTTCCTGCGACTTTGAAAGCTACAGGAAAAACAGGAGATGCTGCATTTGAGAAACTTGGTGAAATTGCTGAAGCAATGTCTGCTGCCAAAGTTGTTTCTGATATCAATACAATAAAAGGTGCAGGAGGTAGCAAATCTTTTATAACAGCAAGTGGTGATGTAGCGACAGAAAAAGGTGGAATGTTAAAGGCTCAGTCCGAAGCTTTAAGAGGTAGTACTGGTGATGAGGGCTCTGTTATTGATAGCAAAGGTGATTTAACAGAAGATGGACAAAAAATGTTAAATAGATCGGCAAGTTCAAAAGTTGCAGAAACACTCAGAAGGTCTAAGATAACAGACGATAAAAAACATATGGCATCAACGATTGCAGACATAGCAAACTCAGGAACAAGTAAGGAGGATACTGAGTCTATCAGAAATCAGCTACTTAAAGACGGTATAGTGAAGAGTCTAAAAATAGGAAGCGATGGGAAAGTATCTGCTACTGGTGTAGAAATGGGAGACTTTGAAGCAGTGTCAAGAGCACTTGGAGCAGCTGAGGGTAATAGGCTTACTGATAAAATGGGAGGACTTGTGTTTGGAGGAAGAGAATTCGCAGTAAAAGGAGATTCGGTTTCGTCTTCTAAAAATACTGTGAATAAAACAGAAGCAGGATATAGTAATAATCAAAACACAGGAGCCCCAACTTCTGATGCAGGAGCTATATCAAAAGAAGCAGCGGAAATAGCACAGAACCCCACAAAATGGCTGCCTACACTAGCAGGGAAGTCTACAGACTTCATAAGCAATCAACTTCAGACGAAATTTAAAATGGATAAAGAAACCGCAGACGATGCAGCTGTTGGTATTTCTACGGCTTTGGCAGTCGCCGGAACTGGAGCTGTTCTAGAGGCAGGACAGAGGCTTAAAAATGCAGTGCAAGGAAACTATGTAGTTAATGAATCATTTTCTTATGACACTGGTAAAGTTGATAAAGATGGTAAGTCAATTATGAAAACTATTAATGCAGGAGAACATATAAGTACAAAAGGTATGTCCCCTGAATTAGCCGAAGCATTTCAGGAGAATAGAAATAAATTTGAAGTTGAGAAAGGTACGCTAGGAAAAGGTTTTAAAAAAATCAACAACAGCGCAGTAGATCTAAGAAATTCTTTTACCGGTGATCAACCCTCTGAAGAAAGCACCACCAAACAAAATAACCAAAAAGATAGTAATGCCAAGACCAATGTGTCCAAAAAGTTCCATAATGACTCCTTTAAAAATTCTGATACTGATATTATATCAGAAAATGAGAGTGATACTAAAAAAAATGGTTCAATTTCTGAACAAATTGAAAAACAAACTAAATTTGATAGGAGATCAGGGGCATTAAAAAACGCACAGACTGCTAGAGATAATCTTCTTTCGGTGACAAGCGATCCTGATAAAATTGCCAAAATTAATGCAGATTATGACCTTGCTGAGAAGTCTATAAATGAAAAGTATGGGTCTTATGGGACAAACCAGCCTACGGTTCTAGATGCAGATACTCCAAAAAAAGGTTTCTTTGGAAGAGCGGCAGAAACTATTTCTAAAGTTCCATTTGTAGGAAAAGCAGCGGCAGGATTAATGCTAATGGCTTCTGCTGCTGAAGCAAATAATCAATTTCAAAATGGAGATACAAGCGGAGCAGTTGCCACGATGCTGGATATTGCTGATCCTTCAAGTATGGGAGTGGCAACACAATTCAACAACTCAGCCAAGATACTAGAAGGAAGAGGATTTGGTACTGGAGCTACAAATCAAACAGTATTTGATGGATTTATGGGTGGAGTAAATAGAACACTAGACGCGATAGGGCTAGGTAGTCCACAACAACAAGCCGTAATGCAAGCCCAAGCAGCAGGTGCTCCCGCTCCTGGTTGGCTTACTGCATCGCCTACGGCAAATACTCAAGCAGCAGTGATGGCTGATAAAGATCAACCAACAGTTAATACGCAAGTAGCCAATGCGCAGCCGACAAATGCTTATCCTAACAAAGAGCAGCCAGCCACAAGCACTCAATCTAATAATGTACAACCAGAAGCTAATACACAGCCTATGGCAAATACTCAAGCAGCAGTGATGGCTAATAATACGAACCAGCCTGTTGCAAACACTCAGTCTATGACAAATACGCAAGTAGCAGCAATACAGGCTCAAATAGCAAGTCCTCAACAACAAGCTACAGGTGCTCCTGCTCCTGGTTGGCTTACTGCATCGCCTATGGCAAATACTCAAGCAGCAGTGATGGCTGACAATATGCACTCTCTTGTAGGAGCAGCACAAAGTCAAAAAGATATGGCAATGCATCAGTTTACTTCAAATGCTGTTGCTACTACACAGTCAATGGCAGGTAATGATGAGATTGGTCAAATGAAAACAAACCTAAGAGACAATGCAGAAGCAACAGCAAATACACTTGCTGATCACTTAGAGCAATTGATGGAAAACCAAGCCGTTAAAAATGATCAAAGAAGTAAAAGACTAGATAAAGAGGATTAAAAGATAAAAGAATTATTTACACGATAATATATTATTTTTAATGATAAATTAATATTTTATAGTGTAAAATATTAATATAAAAAGGAGAGAAAATGAAAATATTAATTTCAACAATATTACTTGTAGTGTCGCTAATGGCAACTGAAAAAAAGAATATAGATATGGGTAAAATAGCGAGAGATGTTATAGACAAAAAGGAAGCTGGCTACTCTATCAAAATGCTTGCAGATTATGTTTACAGTTTTAAAGATCGAGGTGAGTTTGAAACAATGGAGGAATATAAAGCAAGGGTAATTAAAAAATTAGGTGATGGTATTTTTTATGTTTATAAAAGAACAGAAGCAAGTTACGATGTAGATAAGCAAGAAATGGTAATCATATCACCTTTTCATGGTGTTAACGGGTCGTATAGAGAAAAACCTGACGAGGTTTTTGCTAAACAAGGCTTTACAGATTTAAGCTATGTGTTAAAGTTTAACAATAATTTTCCAATACGTCAGAAATTAGAGGCAAATGGACATGACATATATTTCAATAGAATTAAAATAAAAATGGCTGTTGATGAAGCTAAAAGAATAAAAAATGAAAAAAGTATGTTTTACGGAATTGTTGCTGTAAAGATAACACCAAATGACATATTGAAAAGAAATTTTGATGTTCACAGTGGTAAGGCTAATGGTGTTTATAATAGTACACTAGTAATAAATATCTATGCAAAAAAAATCGGTACATCACTTGTGAGTATTAATCCAAATGAGATAATAACTGCATACAGCATAGAAGAATAAAGAGAGCAATAAAATGAATGTACTTATAGTTGAAGATGATATAGATATTGCTCAATCTATAGGCTATGGAGTTGAGCAAGTTTTAAAAGGTGCCGAAATTACCATCTCTGGAGATGGTGATAATGCAAAAGGTAAAATAATTACAACTAGTTATGATTTGTGTTTTTTTGATATCAATATACCTGGAGCGAATGGTCTAGAGCTAGTCAAAAGCACCAAAGAAAAAAACAAGAATACAATAGCTTTTGTTGTGAGTGGTCAAACATCTCATAACAATATTAATAAGTCATATGATCTTGGAGTGGCAGATTTTATTAAAAAACCTTTTACAATAAGAGAGCTAGTATATAAACTGAAACATCATTGCAAAACATCAAAATTATTAACTTTGGATAATAAGATTAAATATAATATGGATGATGGAAAGATATTTAATTTTAAAAATGAAGAGATTGTATTACCTAATATAGAATATAGATTACTATCTTTATTTATTACAAACATAAATAAAATAGTTGATGTTGAAGAAATTATCAATTTTGTGTGGAAAAACAACAAAGTTAGTGAAACTACAGTTAGAAAACATATACATAAATTAAAAAAGCTTTTATTTAATACAAAGTGTATTAAAAATATTAGAGGAAGCGGGTACATTTTTAAAATAAGGGCATCTCTAAAAACTACCCACCTAACCAAATAAAAACCATAATTTAGATAAAATAATAACTATATATCATCAATAAGGCTTCATAAATGTTAGGATTATTTGACTTAGAATATCACGA
>JAYEPE010000057.1:0-4863 GCA_034723735.1 Campylobacterota bacterium
AATATCAGACTTTTTTTGAGCAATATCATCTAATACTAAGATATATGAAAAAAGATGCTCGATTACATACGCCTCACTATTACGACGTACAATAGCTTTAGTGATACCATATTCATGAGCCAAAGAAGCAATTTCTAAAAGTCCATGCCCATACGCATTATCTTTTAAGACCAATGCCACTTTAGAGATATCTCCAACTTGAGCGGTTATAATATCGAGATTATGAAAAAATGCCTTTCGGCTGAGAGTGATATATGCCATGCGACATTATAACCGATACCCAGCAGAGTTTGAAGAACAATCTTTCATTCAGATAATATTTCCTCATAAACAGAGTGACTGGATAGAGTATCTTGAAGAAGCACAAGAGAATTTTATAGCTATTATTGAAGCGATAAGACGTTTTGAGCCTTGTCTGATTATCTGTGATAATGTCTTACATGTAAAGAGTTTTTTCTCTAATCATAAAAATCTATCTTTTATAGAGTATCAAACAGATGACACTTGGGCAAGGGACTGTTCTACTATAAGTGTTATAGAAGATGGTGAAGTACAACTGCTTGATTTTACTTTTAATGCTTGGGGTGGTAAGTTTGATGCCTCTCGTGACAACGCTATGAATGCTGCTATCTCACCATGTAAAAGTATAGACTTTGTTCTTGAGGGAGGTGCTATCGAGTCTAATGGAGAGGGGACACTTCTTACAACATCACAATGTCTGAAAAATCCAAATCGTAATCCTAATAGCAATGTAGATAAAATATTAAAAGAACTCTTACATGTAAAGAAAATCATCTATCTCCATCATGGCTATCTAGCTGGTGATGATACCGATAGTCATATCGATACTCTTGCACGTTTTATTAGTGAAGATACAATTATGTATCTTACATGTAAGGATAAAGATGATGAGCATTACAAAGCTCTATATGCAATGCAAGAAGAGTTAAGAGCTACTCCTTATAAGCTTATTGCTCTACCTATGACTGAGGCTATTTATTATGACGGAAAACGACTTCCTGCAACGTATGCTAATTTTTTGATGATTAATGGCGCAGTATTGGTTCCTACGTATAATGATATTCATGATGATGAAGCAATTGAGATTTTTAAAAAAAGTTTTCCCAATAGAGAGATACTTGCTATTGATTGCTCAATTTTAATCCGACAACACGGTTCGCTTCATTGTGTCACTATGCATTATCCTAAAATAATCTTATAAATTTATCAGAATATAAAGCTCTTATTAATTATTAAAATGAGAAAATAATACCAAATAACTTTTTTGGTGTATCATGTTAATAATAGTAGCCCGAGTTTCCACTTCTAAACTTAAAATTCGCAAAGTGATGAGTCGTCTTTTCCAATCTTTTGTCTACTCCATCATTGGTGAAAAAGAGCACAGAGGCTATCAACATGATTAGAAACTAGAAAATACACTATTAAAGAGCTATTTGGAAGATTTATTTTGCCTTATCCAAGTGAGTACTATACAAGAGAGAGAGGCTTTGATTTAGATTTAACAATTATAGAAGAATCATTTTCCTAAACTTACGCTAAAATGACAGAAACCTGTCACAAAAGGAATATTTATGCAAGCCATCAACTACACCACCGCTAGAAACAATCTAAAATCAATTATCGATGAGGTGTGTGATAATCATGAAGAGGTCATTGTGAGCACTAAAAATGACAAAAGTGTGGTTATTATCTCACTTGATGAATATAACCGTACTCATGCCCAATTAAAACGGGATGCGCAAGAGGCTATAGCAGATATAGAACGTGGGGACTATGTGAGTATTGATGAGGCATTTGAAGTGGCAAAGCGAAGCTACCGTGACTAAGGTCATCTTTTCACAAAAAGCACAAAAACAACTCATACAACATGCTCTCTTTATCTATGAACAGACACAAAATCCTGATATAGCCGATGCCTATTTAGATAAAATGCAAGAGTATATTCTCAGCATGCTTTCTCATTTTCCAAAATCGGGGCGACCCTCAGATGATATCGTAGTAAATTCACGAAAACTTGTTTATCAAGGTTTTAGTATTATTTATCGTCTTAATGATACACATATAGAGATTTTAATCATCTACAAAGAAAACCTTCCCTAATGTTTACCCAAGACCTCATCACAGGAACCCTCATCAACTACTATGTTACATGTAAACGCGAAGCGTGGCTCTATGCCCATCATATCCACGCAGATCAGAGTGATGCAAACATCTTAATGGGTAAAAGTATGGCAGAACTCAAAGAGAGTAAACTCCAAGATTTCCCTGATATAGGGCAGAAACAGTTCTACATAGAGATTATTATGAAAACTTTAAGCATAAAAATAAAAGTGATTTATCCGTTTTAGTCCTTAAATAGGGTAAAATAAGGTCTTTACATGTAATCCCTTTGGGATTTGAAACTTGAAACAAACAATAAAAAAGTTACTTTCATGAGTTACCTATTTTTTTTAAATTCTATATTCTCTTTATTGCTGAAGAAGCATGCTAAACCCATTGTATAGGAAAAAAACTGAAGCGAGGGCAAAAAGTGTTATTTTAATAATTTTCTTAGTACGTTCATTCATAAGCATAATTTTAACTTAACACTGCTGTAACACTTCTTTATAACAATCATACTTATGATTTTTATAAGGTTGAATGTATGAAAAAAACGTTATTACTCTCCCTTGTGGCATGTGCGCTACTTGGTGCGGCTGAAACTGAGCTTGAATCAGTGCAAATTGAAGCAACTTCTATTGATGATGTCGAAGGCAAAGATGTCCAGTCTGCTGATTTAGCAGAAGCTATTTCACGTGAGGTTCCAAGTATCTCTATGGTACGTCGTAGTGGTATCTCCAATGATATTGTGTTACGTGGTCAAAAACGTGATAATATTAATATCACAATTGATAATGCTAAAGTGTGTGGTGCTTGTCCTAATCGTATGGATCCTCCAACTTCTCATGTTCTCACTAATAACATTGAAAGTATCGAAATTATCGAAGGTCCTTATGATGTTGAAGATTTTGGAACACTCAGTGGAGCCGTTAAGGTGAAGACAAAAGAGCCTACTAAAGGTTTTCATGGTCAAATTGACTTAAATGCAGGAAGTTTTACCCAAAGAAAAGCTTCTGCAACGCTAAGTGGTGGAACAGATATGGTTCAAGTGCTTATCAGTGCTTCTACTGAAAAAAGTGGTCAATACAAGGATGGAAATGGTGATACTTTAGCAGAGCAAGTTGATAATTATGCTGCTGAAAATCCTCTTGCTGCTAAATATAAGTACCAAGAAAAATATCATGACATGGATGCATATTCTAAAGACTCACTTATGGCAAAAGTTTTTTTCCATCTTACAGACGATCAACTCTTAAAACTAAGCTATACAGCAAACCGTTCTGATGATATTATGTATCCATCCTCACCAATGGACGCAATTAGAGATGACTCTAATATCTATGATATTGAGTACAGTATTCGTAATCTTGGCGCATTTTCTAAAAAATTAGAACTTCAAGCGTATCACTCTGATGTAGATCACCCTATGTCTAATGAGTATCGTATGGCATCACAAAAGATGGGTGCTATTTTCTCTAATGAATTGACAACAGATATGGATGGGTTTAAAGTTAAAAATGCTACTGACCTTACCAACAACACAGAACTTTTACTCGGTCTTGATGCAAGTCGCCGTAATTGGGATGGTGATTATAAGAAAAATGGCAATATTGTTGGAACAAGTATTTCTAGTACTGATACTGAAAATATGGCTATATTTGCACAACTAGAACAAGATTTTTCAGCCTTACATGTAAGCTATGGTTTACGTTTTGATAGTACGAGTGTTAGCCCTGAAGAGTATAACCGTCCTCAAGGTATTATCGGGAATGACCCTTGGCAGAGTAATGATTATCAAGACTTTAGCGCTAATGTTTATGGAACATACGCACTCAGTAATAGCGCAAAATTCTTTGGTGGTATTGGTAAAGGAAGTCGTGTTCCTGATGCAAGAGAGCTCTATATTTTAGGCAAGCCTATTACTGATCCTGCTGATCCTAATGTAGGGAAACAAGTTCAAATTGGTACACCTGATTTAAAATCAACTTCAAATTATCAAATTGATTTAGGTAGTGAATATACAACTGCAGATACTTCAACAAAAGTGAAAGTTTTCTATAACAAACTACAAGATTATATCTACTATAACTCTACAAAGATGGGTGCAAATAAATTTACAAATATTGATGCTTCAATCTATGGTGCGGAAATCAGTGGTTCATACTTCATTACAGACAATGCTTATTTTGATTTAGGTCTTGCCTATCAACGTGGACAAAAAGATGAAGCACTTGCAGGACAAAGTGATACAAACTTGGCAGATATCCCACCGCTTAAAGGGCGTTTAGCATACTTTTGGGAATATCAAAATGATAGCAAATTTAAAATCGAAGGGCTTGCAGCAGATACTTGGAATAACTATGATGCAGATAATGGGGAACAAGAACTAGGTGCTTATGCTATCTTAAATCTTAAACTCGATCATCAACTCGATAACGGTTTTGGTATTGCAGTAGGTGTTGATAATGTGACTGATCAGACTTATGCAATTTCAAATACATATAAAGATCTTATCCTCGTAACAGGTGATCCAAAAGATGAAGCTATGCTTATTAATGAGCCAGGACGTTACTTTTACGCAAACGTCTCTTATAAATTCTAAGTCTCCTTTTAGAATCTCTCTAGTGTAAGGTTCTCCTTCCTTACACTAAAAATATCTTTGCTAAACCAAGAAAACTTAAAAATCCAAAAACATCAGTTGCAGTTGTCAAAAGAACAGTTGAGCCTACTGCCGGGTCAATA
>JAYEPE010000058.1:0-4856 GCA_034723735.1 Campylobacterota bacterium
GTCTATACAAGTGATATTGAAGCGCTTAGAGAGGCTAATGTATATATAGTAACAGTTCCAACACCTATAGATACTAGCAATAGGCCTGATTTGACACCACTTATCAAATCTTCTAGTATGGTAGGAACTGTTTTAAAAAAAGATGATATTGTTATCTACGAATCTACAGTTTATCCCGGTGTTACCGAAGAAATATGTGTCCCAGAACTAGAAAAAGCGTCTTCACTGACTTTTAATCAAGATTTCTTTTGTGGCTATTCACCAGAACGTATCAATCCTGGAGATAAAGAACATACTGTTACTAAAATCTTGAAGGTTACCTCAGGTTCAAGCCCTGAGATTGCTCAAAAAGTTGATGCTCTTTACAAAAGTATTATCACAGCGGGTACTCACCTTGCATCAAGTATAAAAGTAGCTGAGGCAAGCAAGGTTATAGAAAACACTCAAAGAGATGTGAATATCGCACTCATAAATGAACTCTCTTTGATTTTTGATACTATGAACATAGATACAAACGAAGTCATTGAGGCCGCAGCCACAAAATGGAATTTTATCAAGTTAAAACCAGGCCTTGTAGGTGGTCACTGTATTGGTGTTGACCCTTATTATCTTACCTTTAAAGCTGAAGAACTTGGCTACAAACCAAATCTTATTTTAGGAGCACGCCAAATTAATAATGGCATGGGAAAATATATTGCTGAGCGCACTATCAAAGAGATGATTGCTCATGATAAAAAGATTAAAGATGCTAATATTCTTGTACTTGGAGTAACTTTTAAAGAAGATTGTCCTGATATGAGAAATACTAAGGTTGTTGATATTATCGAAGAACTCAAAGATTATGGGTGTCAAATTGATGTCTATGATCCTTGGGTTGATCCAAATGAGCCAAAAGCACACTATAAACACGGTATCATCGCCAATCCATTTGAAAACAGTAAAAAATATGATGCTATTGTTGTTGCTGTAGCCCATAAACAGTTTGTATCTTTAAAAGCATCAGATTACTTACATGTAAGCAGACAAAATCCTGTTATTATTGATATAAAAGGGATTGTTGAAAATCCTAGTTGGAGATTATAGATGAATCAAAACTTTGCCCTTATTGGAGCTGCTGGTTATATTGCTCCACGACATATGAAGGCTATTAAAGATACTAACAATAATCTTATAGCAGCACTTGATAAAAACGATAGCGTAGGCATTATCGACAGTTATTTTCCTGAAACACATTTTTTTACAGAATTTGAACGCTTTGATAGATTTGTGGATAAATGGCATCGAGAAGCGCATCAAAAAATTGAATACGTCGGTATCTGCTCACCAAACTACCTGCATGACTCACATATTCGTTTTGCTCTTAAAAGTGGTGCTGATGCTATTTGTGAAAAGCCCCTAGTTTTAAATCCTCACAATATTGACCAGCTTAAAATTATAGAAAAAGAGACTGGCAAAAAAGTATATAACATTTTACAACTGCGATTGCATCCTTCAATCATAGAACTGAAAGAGAAAGTGCAAAAAGAGCTAAAACAAAACCCAAATAAAATTTACGAAATAGACTTGACCTATCTAACAAGCCGTGGTAAGTGGTATTTTGTAAGTTGGAAAGGTGAGGCAAGCAAATCTGGTGGGATTGCTTCAAATATTGGAGTTCACTTCTTTGATATGCTCACGTGGATATTTGGCGACATTAAAGAGAGTAGAGTTAATCTCAAAACTCCTTTTGCCAATGCAGGTACCTTCACACTTCAAAATGCCAATGTGAGGTGGTTTTTATCAGTCAATTACGACTATATTCCTGATGAAGTAAAAGCTTTAGGGCAGCGAACCTTTAGAAGTATAACCGTTGATGGTGAAGAGATGGAATTTAGTGGTGGGTTTACGGACTTACATACAAGAAGCTATGAAGAGATTTTAAAAGGCAATGGCTTTGGCTTGAATGAGGCTTATGGCTCTATTGAGTGCGTTTCAGATATTAGAAAAATGGATGCGCTTGGACTCAGTGGCGAATACCATCCATTTTGTTCAAAAGTTATCTAAATGTCTCCTTATTTTTCTCATAAGAGTGCTATCATTGATGATGAGGTCTCTATTGGTGAGCAAACAAAAATATGGCATTTTTCTCATATACTCTCAGGCTCAAAAATAGGCAAAAAATGCTCTTTTGGACAAAACTGCGTAGTCGGTCCAAATGTTTCAATAGGCAGCGGTGTTAAAGTTCAAAATAATATCTCTATCTACGAGGGTGTTGAAATAGAAGATGATGTTTTTTTAGGTCCTTCTATGGTTTTTACGAATGTTACAAATCCAAGAGCCTTTATTGTAAGACGCTCAGAATTTAAGAAAACACTTTTAAAAAAAGGGTGTAGTATTGGTGCTAATGCTACAATTATCTGTGGTGTTAGCATTGGCGAATACGCTATGATAGGCTCAGGTGCAGTTATCAACAAAGATGTAAAACCCTTTGCCCTTATGGTTGGCGTACCTGCCAAGCAAATTGGATGGGTAAGTTGTGCTGGAAACACCTTAGTCTTTAATGATAAAGGCATTGCTACATGTAAACATGATAACTCTCAATATAAAGAAGAAAATAATCAGCTCCTTGTGCTAGAAAAATGCTAATTACAAAAATTATCTTATTTCTTCTTTTGAGTGCATCGCTTTATGCACAAAAGCCTGAACTATTTCTACTGAAAAATTATACAAAAGACTCCAATATAAGATCATGGTACATGAGTGAAAAGCTTGATGGGATTCGAGCCTATTGGGATGGGAAAAATCTTATCTCACGTTCTGGTCATATCTTTGCATCTCCGCAGTTTTTTACAAAAGATTTTCCTAAATTTGAACTTGATGGCGAACTTTGGACTCAAAGAGGAGATTTTTCAAATATTGTCTCTATTGTCAACAAAAAAAAACCTCATGATGGCTGGAATAAGCTCACATATAATATTTTTGAAGTTCCTAATACCAAGGGCGGTTTATTAACCCGACTAAAAAAGATTAAAAACTATAATAAAAGCAAATATATAAAAGTCATCAAGCAGACAAAAATAAAATCAAAAAAAGAGCTCAAAGAGTTTTTAAATCAAATAGAGCGTTTAGGTGGTGAAGGTGTTGTAGTGAGAGATGGGAATCTCTCTTATTATACAGGACGAACAAAAGATGCCTTGAAAGTTAAAAGCTACATAGACGATGAATGTGTTATTGTTGGCTACAATGAGGGAGAGGGAAAATACAAAGGCTTAGTTGGCTCTCTTTCTTGTCGGATGAATGATTTGCAAGTTATCAATATTGGCAGTGGTTTAAGCGATTCTTTAAGAGCAATACCTCCAAGCCTAGGAACTGTTGTTAGCTTTAAATACTATGGCTTAACCTCTAAGGGAAAGCCTCGATTTCCTGTATTTTTGAGAGTGAGAGATAGTAAGTAAGCTATAATACTACTGAGTTAGAAAACTGCACCTTCTCATTTAATTTTACAGATATTTTCGAAGACAACTAAGTCATTTACTCTTTTTATAGTATCATTCAATCATTGAATGAATAAAAAAGGGTTTTAACTTGACACATATAAATACAGATCAGATCGACCTCTTACATGTAATGCAAAAAGTAGAAGATATTACTTCACAAAAAGAGCTTGCAGAGAAAGTAGGTTTTAGTGTCGGAAAAGTGAATTATGTCATAAAAGCACTCTTGGAAAAAGGTTATATAAAAGTCGAAAATTTTGTAAAGTCTTCTAATAAAAGAGCATACAAGTATATATTAACAAGCGATGGTCTTAGAAATAAAATTACTTTGACTGAAAAATATATAGCTATTAAAAAAAGAGAATATGAATCTCTTGAAGAAAACTTAGAACTCGACAAACAGAGAGAAAATGCTAAGTAAATTCAAACCTAAATCAGAATTTAGCAGAAATGTCCTCACTCTTATGACTGGCACAACTATAGCACAAGCTATTCCCATAGCTATAAGCCCAATTCTAACGAGGATGTATACTCCTGAGGATTTTGGTATGTTTGCACTTTATATGAGTGTAGCTTCTATTTTATCAGTTATTGCAACAGGGCGATATGAGTTAGCTATAATGCTTCCAAAAAAAGATGAAGATGCTATTAATATTGTAGCTCTTTCCATTGTTATCTCTTTTTTTGTAAGTTTTATATCTTTTTTAATAGTTTTTATTTTTAATGCTCAAATTACAAATCTATTAGGTAGTCCAGAAATTTCAAATTGGCTCTATTTCATACCTATTACTGTGTTATTAACAGGAGTGTATCAGAGTTTTAACTATTGGTCAAATAGAAAAAAACAGTATAAACGATTGGCTATGAGTAGGGTAGTTCAGAGTGGGGTAGCTGGTTCTACAAACCTTGGTATGGGATTTGCTGGGTTTGGTTCAAGTGGATTAATATTGGGTGGGGTATTGGGTCAATTTATCTCCACAACTATTTTAGGACGATTGGTTTGGAATGAAGATAAAGATAGGTTTGTTCACATTAAAAGATTAAAAATTATTGTTTTAGCCAAAAAATACATAAATTTTCCAAAATTTGACTTGATGGCTTCTTTTATAAATATTTTCTCAAATCAAGTTATTCATATATTATTTACTACTGTTTTTAATCCAATTATTGCTGGTTTTTATTATTTAACTCAAAGAATAATAGGATTACCTATCTCAATAGTTTCTAAATCTATAGGAGATGTATTTAAAGAACAAGCATCAAAAGATTTTAAAAAAATGAAAAATGCAAAAACAATATATATTTCTACCTTTAAGAAACTGTTTGTTTTGGCTTTATTGCCTTCTCTATTATTGTATTTTTTTTCAGTTAATATTTTTATTT